>JBHEMN010000186.1:0-9960 GCA_046262575.1 Jatrophihabitantaceae bacterium | reverse complement strand
CTCGGTCTACAACCTGTTCTCGACCCACCCGCCGATGGACCAGCGCATCGCACGCCTGCGGGAAATGGCCAAGCTCGACCCGCGATTCCTGCGCTGAGCCTCAGATCGCGACGGTGCCCGCACCTGCGTCGCGCGCGACGTCCATGACGTAGGCGCCGTAGCTCGACTTGGCCAGCGAGGCCCCCAGCCGGTAGGCCTGCTCGGCGTCGATGAATCCCTGGCGTAGAGCGATCTCCTCGATGCAGGCAATCCGCACTCCCTGGCGATGTTCGAGCACCTGCACGAACTGGCCCGCCTCGAGAAGCGAATCGTGCGTGCCGGTGTCGAGCCAAGCCGTCCCTCGCCCGAGGTCCACCAGCTTGGCGCTGCCCCTGGCGACATAGACATTGTTGAGATCGGTGATCTCGAGTTCGCCCCGCGCGGACGGCTCGAGTTCGGCGGCGATCGCGACAACGTCGTTGTCGTAGAAGTACAGCCCGGTCACGGCCAGATTTGACCTCGGTTGCGCCGGCTTTTCCTCGATCGAGAGAAGGGTCCCATCGGTGGCGGCCTCGGCGACCCCGTAGCGCTGCGGGTCGCTCACTTGGTAGCCGAACAGCACGCAGCCGCGTTCGAGGGCCGCGGCCGAGGTCAGCTGGCCACCGAGGCCATGGCCGTAGAAGATGTTGTCGCCGAGCACCAGCGCCGCGGTGTCCGAACCGACGTGTTCGGCGCCGATCCGAAACGCCTCGGCCAACCCGTTGGGCTCAGGCTGGGCGGCATAGGAGAGGTTCAGGCCGAGGTCCCCACCGTCGCCGAGCAGCCGGACGAACTGGTCCTGCTCGTGCGGCGTGGTGATGATCAGGATGTCGCGCAGGCCGGCGAGCATGAGGGTGGACAGCGGGTAGTAGATCATCGGCTTGTCGTACACCGGCAGCAACTGCTTGCTCACCGCCCGCGTGATGGGGTGCAGCCGGGAGCCCGCTCCACCGGCCAGGATGATGCCTTTCACCGGGTCTCCCGCGAAAGCAGCACATGCAGCGCAGTGACGGGGAGGTTCATCGATAGTTGTCGAACTGCAGGGCGACGCCCAGGTCAGCAGCCTTGAGCAGCGCGATCACGGCCTGCAGGTCATCGCGCTTCTTGCCCGACACCCGCAGTTGGTCGCCCTGGATCGACGCCTGCACGCCCCGCGGTCCATCGTCGCGGATCTTCTTCGCGATCTTCTTGGCGTCGTCCTGGCCGATGCCCTGCTTGAGGGTGGCCGCGATGAGGTACTGCTTGCCGGACTGCTTGACCTCGCCCGCATCGAGTGACTTCAGGGAGATCGACCGTTTGACCAGCTTCTCCTTGAACACCTCGAGCGCTGCTTTGGCCCGCTCCTCGGTGTCGGCTTTGACGGTCACACCCAGCTCGCCGGACCACTCGATCGAGGCGTTGGTGCCGCGGAAATCGAAGCGCTGCCCGACCTCCTTCGCCGCCTGGTTCAAGGCGTTGTCGACCTCCTGACGGTCGATCTTGCTGACGACGTCGAATGACGGATCGGCCATGGGTGCAACCTCCTGCGTGCGGACGTGCTGACGCGGTATCTGCCGCTATTGCCCGTCGACCGTAGCGGAGCGGGCGACCTGGGCTGCGCGGAGTCCGGTAGGCTGGCGAGCCGTTGCCGGAGAGATCCGGCGGCACGGCGGGTTGCCCGAGTGGTCAAAGGGAGCGGTCTGTAAAACCGCCGGCTCAGCCTACGTTGGTTCAAACCCAACACCCGCCACCTCTCTCCCCCCGATTGTGGTTCGCGGCCCGTCCCGACGGCCCCACACGAACCACAATCCAACGGAGCGCGACGGAGCCAGCGCACCGCAATGACGTTGTGCACATCCGCCGTGTGGACAACCGCTGCGGTGCGCCCGAGATGCGGCACGCTCGTTGACGTGAACTGGGGTGACGTGGCGCGGGCCCAAAGCGGGGTGATCACCCGCCAGCAGCTGCGCCAGGCCGGCCTGAGCGATGACCGGGTCGACGGATTGCTGGCCGCAGCGGCGGTGGATGCCCTGTGGCCCGGTCTGTTCCTCGTTCGCGGAGCGCCGCGGACGTACAACGCCCGGCTCTGGGCCGCGGTCCTGTCCACCCGCGGCGTGCTCGGCTTCGGCACCGCGGCCCATCTCTGGGGGGCGCTGGACGAAGCTCCAGGCCGAATCAACGTCATTGTGGCGCGACCGCTGCATCTGTGGCGACAACAGGACTTGCGAATGCACCGCATCTCGATACGACCGACGGTGATCACCCACCGGCACGGACTGCCGGTCACCAATCTGCGCGAGACACTGCTCGACTGCGTCGGGCGCCTGCCGACTGGTGCTGCCGCGAACCTGGCCGACCGGGCAATCCAGCGCGGGTGGCTCGTTCCGCAGGACTTCGAGCAGCGCGTGCGCCTGCAACCTGGCCGCACGGGCAACGTCCGCCTTCGTCAGTTGGCAGCGCAGGTGTCCGACGGCGCGGCGGCCGAATCCGAGCGGATTTTGCACCGGATTCTCCGCCGGGCAGGCGTCTCGGGATGGATCCCGAACTACGACGTGTGGCACGACGGGCGGCTTGTCGCGGTGGTCGATGTGGCCCTGCCTGAATCCATGGTGGCCATCGAGGTCGACGGGATGGCCTATCACCAGGCGCCGGACCGCTTCCAGCGTGATCGCACGCGGCAGAACGAGCTGATCGGCATCGGTTGGACAGTGCTGCGGTTCACCTGGTCCGACCTCATCAACCGTGCGAACTACGTGATCACGACGATCCGCAGACAACTCGCCACGGCAGCCTGATTGTGGTTCGCCAACCGGCCGGCAGCCCGCAAACGAACCACAATCGGACCGAGCGAGGGGGTCAGGAGCTGCGGCGCCCGATCTTGGCGCCGAGCCAGACGAGCGGGTCGTAGCTGCGGTCCACGACCCGCTCCTTCATCGGGATGATCGCGTTGTCCGTGATCTTGATGTGCTCCGGGCAGACCTCGGTGCAGCACTTGGTGATGTTGCACAAGCCGATGCCCTGCTCGGTCCGAGCCAACGCGGCGCGATCGGTGCGAGTGTCCAGGGGGTGCATGTCGAGTTCGGCGGCCCGAATGAGGAATCGCGGCCCGGCGAATGCCTGCTTGTTCTCCTCGTGGTCGCGGATGACGTGGCAGACGTCCTGGCACAGGAAGCACTCGATGCACTTGCGAAACTCCTGCGAGCGCTCGACGTCGACCTGCGCCATCCGGTAATCGCCCGGCGCCACGCCTGCCGGCGGGGCGAACGCCGGGGTCTCCTGTGCCTTGCGGTAGTTATACGAGACGTCCGTGACGAGGTCCCTCATCACCGGGAACGTACGCAGCGGCGTCACCGTGATGGTCTCGGTCTCGCTGAACGTCGACATGCGGGTCATGCACAGCAGCCGCGGCCGGCCGTTGATCTCGGCGCTGCACGACCCGCACTTGCCGGCCTTGCAGTTCCAGCGCACGGCCAGATCGCCGGCCTGGGTCGCCTGCAGCCGGTGAATGATGTCGAGGACGACCTCGCCCACGTTCACCTCGACGAGGTAGTCGACGAGCTCACCCCCCTGTGCGTCGCCACGCCACACCCGGAACTTGGTCTCATGGGTCATGACGTCTCCTCGGTGGGAAGTTCTGCGAGATCGCCGGGATCGCCGAGAGCGGCCAGTTCGGCGTCGGTGAGGTACTTCGCCAGCTAGTCGCGTTCGAACAGCTCGAGGAGGTCCGCCCGCATCGGGGCCAGCGGTTGTTCGACGACCTCGATCCCGTCACCGGCGGCCGTGCAGATGAGGTTGAGTTGCCGCCAGCGCGGGTCCATCTTCGGGAAGTCGTCACGGGTGTGGCCGCCTCGGGACTCCTGGCGCAGCATCGCCGCCCGCGCCACGCACTCACTGACGGCAAGCATGTTGCGCAGGTCGAGCGCGAGGTGCCAGCCCGGATTGAACTGCCGGTGGCCCTCGATGCCGACGTTTCGGGCCCGTTGCTTCAGCGCGGCAAGTTTGGCCAGCGCCAGCTGCACTTCCTCGGCCTTGCGGATGATGCCGACGAGGTCGTTCATCGTCTGCTGCAGTTCCTGATGCAGTGTGTACGGATTCTCGACGGCGTCCTCATCCGGCGGGTCAAAGGGGCCGACAGCGATGTGCTCGGCCGCGTCGATCGAGGCCGGGGTGATCTCCGGGCGGTCGCCCAGACCCGAGATGTAGTCCGCCGCACCGATGCCTGCCCGCCTGCCGAACACGAGTAGATCCGAGAGCGAGTTCCCGCCGAGCCGGTTCGAGCCGTGCATGCCGCCGGCGACCTCGCCCGCGGCGAACAGCCCGGGAACCCGGGCGGCGGCCGCCGTGTCCGGGTCGACCTCGACGCCGCCCATCACGTAGTGGCAGGTCGGCCCGACCTCCATGGGCTCGGCAGTGATGTCGACGTCGGCAAGCTCCTTGAACTGGTGGTGCATCGACGGCAAACGCCGCAGGATCTCCTCGGCCGAGCGGCGGCTGGCGATGTCGAGAAACACCCCGCCGTGCGGTGAGCCGCGCCCGGCCTTCACCTCGGAGTTGATCGCGCGGGCGACCTCGTCACGAGGCAGCAGCTCCGGAGGACGCTTGTTGTTGTCGGGGTCGGTGTACCACCGGTCGCCCTCGCCCTCGGTTTCGGCGTACTGGCCGCGAAACACCGGCGGCACGTAGTCGAACATGAACCGGTTGCCCTCGGAATTGCGCAGCACACCGCCGTCGCCGCGCACCGACTCGGTGACGAGGATGCCCTTGACCGAGGGCGGCCACACCATGCCGGTTGGGTGGAACTGGACGAATTCCATGTTCACCAGGGTCGAACCGGCGCGCAGTGCCAAGGCATGCCCGTCCCCGGTGTACTCCCACGAGTTGGAGGTGACCTTGAAGGACTTGCCGATTCCGCCGGTCGCCAGGACGACTGCCGGGGCGCGGAACACGACGAAGCGGCCGGTCTCGCGCCAATACCCGAATGCGCCGGCGATCGCACCCGCTTCGGACTTGAGCAGTTCGGTGATCGTGCACTCGGCGAAGACCTTCAGGGCGGACTCGTCCGCGCCGGGCGCGCTGTTCGCCCGGGCGTCGTCCTGCTGAAGCGAGACGATCTTCTGCTGCAGGGTGCGAATGAGCTCGAGCCCGGTGCGGTCGCCCACGTGGGCCAACCGGGGGTACTCGTGGCCGCCGAAGTTTCGCTGGCTGATCCTGCCGTCCTCGGTGCGGTCGAACAGCGCGCCGTAGGTCTCGAGCTCCCAGTCCCGGTCGGATGCCTCCTTGGCGTGCAACTCGGCCATCCGCCACGAATTGAGGAACTTCCCGCCGCGCATCGTGTCGCGGAAGTGCACCTGCCAGCTGTCGTTGCTGTTGACGTTGCCCATCGAGGCGGCGATGCCGCCTTCGGCCATCACGGTATGAGCCTTGCCGAACAGCGACTTGCAGATGATTGCCACCCGCAGACCGGCCTCGTGTGCGGCTATGGCAGCACGCAGGCCGGCACCGCCCGCGCCGATGATCAGGACGTCGTAGGCGTGCGATTCGATCTCGGTCAAAGCGATCCTCTTAGTTGATGATGCGCGGGTCACCGAACGTGCCGGAGGCGACCAGCGCGATGTAGCCGTCGGTCAGCATGAGCGTGCCGAGGGTGATCCAGGCCAGCTGCATATGCCTGACGTTCAGCTTGGTGACGAACGTCCAGGCCTTGTACCGCCCCGGGTGGGCGGAGAAATGCCGCAGCCGCCCGCCCATGATGTGCCGGCACGAATGGCACGACACGGTGTAGGTCCACAGCATCACGACGTTCACGAACATCACCACCGTGCCCACGCCGATGCCGAACCCGCCATCGCCGCCACGGAAGGCGCGGACGAGGTCGTAGGTGTTCACGACCGAGATCACTACGGCTGCGTAGAAGAAGTACCGGTGCAGGTTCTGCACGATCAGCGGGAACCGGGTCTCCCCGGTGTATCGACCGTGCGGTTCGGCCACCGCGCACGCGGGTGGCGATTGCCAGAACGCCCGGTAGTAGGCCTTGCGGTAGTAGTAGCAGGTAAGGCGGAAGCCGAGCAGGAACGGCAGTACCACGATCGCCAACGGGACGAACGGCGGGAAGTGCCCGAGCCAGGCGCCGAAGTCGCGCGCGCCCGGTTCGCACGACGACGTGACGCACGGCGAGAAGAACGGCGACAGATAGTGGTACTTGTCCACGAAGTAGGCACGCTGGCTCGCCGTTCGGACCAGCGCGTACAGCACCCACCCCGACAGCAGGACGAACGTCGTCAGCGGCGCCTGCCACCACGGGTCGGTGCGTAGCGTACGCGCCGGGATGTTGGCACGACCGGCGCTGCCGGTGCCGGTTCGCAGGCTTCCAGCGCGGGTCACCGACTCCCGCCGCGGTAGCCGCCGAGTCCCGACCGGGTCGGCTCGAACGCTCGGTGCGGGGCGATGAGCTGGGGCGTGGCGACCATTGCGCTACTCCTGTCCGGGCTTTGTCCAAGTCTTTCGTGAACGCAGCGGTGTTGCCAAGCGATCGTGACGGAACCGATCCGGGTTGAGGCTCGCGACGCGGAGTCGGCGGTGAACGGTGTCGTGTAAACTCGTGCGCTGGCGTGAACGCCGTGCGAGACCGGGATGACCGGGCCCGCACCGCGTGCGCGGCTGCCCCCTTAGCTCAGTCGGCAGAGCGTCTCCATGGTAAGGAGAAGGTCTACGGTTCGATTCCGTAAGGGGGCTCTGGCAGCCTCGATGCGGGGTAAGCCGGGGCGGGGTAGCTCAGTCAGGTAGAGCAAGCGGCTCATAATCGCTGTGTCGCCGGTTCAAGTCCGGCCCTCGCTACAAGCCAGTCGGAAGCGACCGGCCCCATCCGAATACACCTTCCAGGCGAAAGGCACCACCGTGGCGGCCACCGACGTACGTCCGAAGATCACCCTGGCGTGTCAGGTGTGCAAGCACCGTAACTACATCACCAAGAAGAACCGTCGCAACGATCCCGACCGTCTGGCGATGAACAAGTTCTGCCCCAACTGCGGCAAGCACACCGAGCACCGCGAGACGCGCTAGTCGCCACTCGCGGACCAGCCCCGCTCGGCATCGCGCCGACCGTGACCGCTGTGTTCAGGCTGGGGAGCTTCGCCGGTATTAGGCTCGCTGTCACACATACCGAAGGGGTGAGCGGCCGTGGTCGAAGAGTCGCAGGCCCCGCCGGAGGAGGACGACAGGGCAGCTGACGGCCGGCGGCTTCGCTGGACCGAGCACCGGGCCGCGCGGCGCGCAGCCTTCGTCCGCGCGGGGGCGAGCGCCGTCGATATCCACGGCCCCGACGCGAACGCCGAACAGATCGCCGAAGCAGCCGGCGTCAGCCGCACCGTGCTCTACCGTTACTTTCGCGACCTGGAGGATCTGCGCCAGGCCGTCGCCGACCAGGCCGTCGCGACGTTCGTCGCCAGCGTGCTGCCCAAGCTGCAGCTGAGCGCCGAGTCGACGCCCCGCCTAGCTATCACCTCGGTCATCGAGGTGATCTTGGGCTGGCTGGACGAGCATCCGAACCTGTACTACTTCCTGCGCGACCGACGCAGCGGCTCGTCACTCGAGGTCGTCGAGAACACCCTCGCGGATCAGGTGGCCGCATTGCTCAAGATGTTCCTGATGTACTTCGGCATCGACGCCGACAAGGCCGAGCCCGGTGCCTACGGCATCGTCGGGTTCGTCGAGTCCAGCGGATCGTGGTGGCTCGCTCGGCGCACGATGTCGAGACAGAAGCTCACCGAGATCGTCTGCGATGGCGTGTGGTCGCTGCTCGAGGGCACGACCCGCGCCAACCACGTCGTCATAGGCTATGACGACCCGCTGCCTTTCGAAGCGCTCGGCTTGCAGCTCACTGACCAGGAGGCCCAATGACCAGCCCGGAGCTGCCCAGCGGCAACCGCGACAACCGCGGCGACCGCGGCGACCGCGGTGACCGCGGTGACCGCGGCGACGACGGCTACGACGACCCGGCTCAACTCCTCGCGGCCGGCGCCGAGATTGATGTGTCGGTGACGCTGCGCGGACACTTCGACCCCATCAGCGGCTCGTACAACTGGTACGGCCGGGTCGGCGCCAACCCGCAGGTCGCCGCGCTGATGGCGTCCGGAACACCCAACGTGGTGCTGCGTACTCCGCACGCCGCGGTACCCACCGCACTGTCCGACGTCGACCCGTGGGGACGCCCGCGCGTCGAAGGTTTCGGAGCCGCTCCGTTCCAGGTGCTGAGCACGCTGCCGGGACGGGACTGACGCGGCGCCGGTTGGCGTTAGCGTCTGCACCATGGCTCTTGACCGGTCCTTCATCGGACGCGTTTACCCGCCCACCGCGCCCTACGAGGTCGCCCGCGAGAAGATTCGTGAGTTCGCCGACGCGATCAACGACCGCAACCCCGCCTACCACGACCCGGCTGCGGCACGGGCACTCGGGTACGACGACGTGATCGCCCCACCGACGTTCGCGATCGTTATGACCCTCCCCGCGGGGCATCAGGTGATCGACGATCCCGAACTCGGTATCGACTATTCCCGGGTGGTCCACGGTGAGCAGCGCTTCGCGCATGCCCGCCCGGTGCGCGCCGGCGATGTGCTGCAGGTCGTGGTCACCGTCGACGACATCCGCGCGGCGGGCGGAAACGACCTGGTCAGTACCCGTGCCGAGGTCACCACGTTGGCCGGCGAGGCAGTGCTCACGGCCTTCGGCACATTGGTCGCGCGGGGGACGGCGTGAGTGGCGTCGAAGTCGGTTTTGAACTGCCGGCTCAGGGCTTCCCGATCGGGCGACGCGACCTGGTGCGCTACGCGGGTGCTTCGCGCGACTTCAACCCGATCCATTGGAACGAGCGGGTTGCCAAATCGGTGGGCCTGCCCGATGTGATCGCTCATGGCATGTTCACCATGGCCTGCGCCATCCGCGTCGTCACCGACTGGGCCGTCGATCCGGGGGCGGTCCTCGAGTACGGCGTGCGGTTCACCCGTCCGGTCGTCGTGCCCGACCCCGACGGTGCGACCCTGCACGTCCGCGGCACGGTTCGCGCCGTCCGGGAGGACGGCTTGGCCGAGGTGGACCTGACGTGCACCGTGGAGGGTCAGACGGTCCTGGCCAAGGCGCGAGCACTCGTCCGTGTCAGTGACGCCGGTCGCGCGCAGACGGGATCCGAATGAGCAGCCCCCGCGGATCCCGACGCCGCGTGCCGCTCGTCGGGTGCGCGCTGCTCGCAGTGGCTCTGGTCGGCTGCACCAGCGTCACCGACGGAACGCCGGTCGGCCCGGGGTCGCTGTCGCCGTCACCGGTCGGTTCCGCGCCCACCCCGGTGCCCGGCTCGACGGCCTCGAGCGACACGACGCCCCCGCCGGTGGGGAATTGCTCGGCCAGCTACGCGGCGCCGGACCCCAACCGGCCCAGAGTGGCACTCGCCTTTCGTTTCAGTGCTGATCTGAGCACGGTACGGGGGACCGAGCACATCTCGTTCACGCCCGACAAGCCGATCACCGAGCTGATCTTCCGGCTCACCGCGAACACTGTCCCCACCGTGGCCGAGGGCAACAAGATCGTGGTCGAGTCGGCCACGGCTGACCACGGCGCCACGAAGGCGACCTACACTCCCGCCGGTGCAGACCCGTCGACTCAGGGCGGCCTGTTGCACATCCCCTTCGCCCAGCAGATCGCGGCCGGCACGACCGTCAGTGCCGACATCGCTTTCACGATCACCATCGGCGCAGAGTCATTCGATCGGTTCGGACGGACCGGCAATGCCGCTCAGCGCTACTCCTGGATCGGCTCCGGCCAGCCCCTGCTCGCGTGGGAGCGCGGCTTCGGCTGGCATTCCGAGGATCTGATCCAGTTCACGGCCGAGAGCGCCACCAGTGAGGCGATGGATACCGCGCTGGCCGTGACCGCCCCCACGAACGACACCGTGATCATGTCCGGAGATCCCAGCGA
>JBHEMN010000185.1:0-9125 GCA_046262575.1 Jatrophihabitantaceae bacterium | reverse complement strand
GCACGGCACGCCTCCGTTATGCCAGGCCAGCCTCACTGCCGTCGAACTTCACGTTAGGTTGTCCGCACGCCTGCGGACCCGCGGACTCATCGACGCCAAGGATGGCGGGGCCCATCCACTGCTCGATCCGACGACCGTGCTCAAGCCCGGTTACCTGCCAAACGGCTATGCCGCTGGCCAACCGCGCTGGGGGAACCAGGCCCCTGCCCCTCGGCGGCGCCTCGGCATCGGGTTCGGGCGGAGTGCGACGATCCCCACATGACCGCGACTTTTCTGGAGCTCGAGACCGCCATCTTGCAGGCAGTAGTCGACCGGGACTGGGGCGGTCTGGCAGAGCTGCTCGACGACGACTTCGTCATCACCACAGCGGGCTGGCTCAGCACGCCCGCGACCAAAGACACGTGGGTGGCCGAGGTGACCGAACGGCACAGGCTGCACGGCTTCGAGATCCACTCGGTCGACGTTCGCGACCTAGGGGCAGTCGTCGTCGTGTTGGTCCTGTCGACGCAGTCAGCGACATGGAAGGACGCGCCCTTTCAGGGCCGCTTCCGATACACGGACGTGTGGCGTCGCGACGAGGTCAATCGTTGGAGGCTCGTGGTCAGACATGCCAGCCTTCTTCCGGATCAGCCGGCGTGAGCGCTGTGGCGTCCGACGAAGCGTCCGGACATGGCGCAATGAGCGTGCTGTGGTGGCTCAGCGACGGCGGACACGCGAACGGCGTTCGCGGGCGGCCAGCACCGTTTGCAGAGCATCGCTGACGGCCGGCAGGTCGCGGTCGAGGCGATCACATGGCCAACATCGCGAAGCGCTTGGGAGCCCTCAACCACAGATAACTCCCTCATGAACCGGGAGTGTCACCAATCAACCGAAGTAGGCGTAACCCATCAGCCGAAACACTGTCGCCCATCAGCCGAAGGCCTAATGGGAGCCCTCGACCGAAGGCACACAAGGGATTCGTGGGCCCCGCGGGGCTCGAACCCGCAACCTACGGATTAAAAGTCCGCAGCTCTGCCAATTGAGCTAGAGGCCCGGGGGATGTGGACCCTAGCCGGGGCAGATCTCGGACTCCCCGGCGGCGCATCCTCCGGGCACAGTCTGGCAGACGAGCGCGCGGCCCACAGCCCTGGCGCTCAGCGTGGCGGCTGAGCCGCACACCTATGTCCGACCGAATCTGCGTTGGCCCATACGCTCGGCAGATGAATGACATCCCTGACTCGAAGCAGTAGCGGTAGCTGTCCAGATGTCCACCGACCAGCCCGAGCGCTACCGACGCGACGAGAGTGAAGCCCGCCGTCTCGACCGGAACTACAACGAACTGCTGCAAGAACTGCGTGTTGCGCAGACGGGCGTGCAGGTCTTGTTCGCATTCCTGCTGAGCATCGCATTCCAGCAGCGCTTCGTCGCGATCAGCGTGTTCCAGCGCGACGTCTACATGGGCACGCTGGTCTGCGCGGCGATTGCCGCCGCCCTGTTCATCGCGCCGGTGGCCGTACACCGCGTGTTGTTCGGCCTGCACCGCAAGGACGAACTCGTCGCGTTCACGGGCCGGATGGCCGTCAGCGGCCTGGTGTTCCTCGCGACGGCAATGCTCGGCGCGCTACTGCTCGTCGTCGACTTCGTGCTCGGCCCTATCGCGGCCGCTCTCACCACATCGGGCACCGCGGCGCTGTTCGCATTCCTGTGGTACCTGCTGCCAGTACGTATGCGCAGCCACACGGCGCGGCGCTGAGGGTTGCGACTCTCCGGCGCAGCCGCCAACCCGAGCGCCGCATGGTTAGCCCTGCTTCTCGCCCAGGGCGACCAGGACACCCGCCAGCGCGAAGAACTTGTTGCTGCCGAATTCGGCAACCGTCTTGATGTTGAACGTGTCGGCAAGCACCTGGTCATGCTTCTCGGTCAGGCCGGCCAGAGCCGATGGCGGCGCGCTCAGAAGCTCGGTCAGGGATGTGTTCTCGTAAGCCTTGTCCAGGCCCTTCTCGAGGTTGACGGACACTGACATATTTCGCTGTCCTTCCGGCTGTGGTCGCGTGGATACGACCATCCGCACAAGCCCTACCCACCGGCCGGACTCTGCTCACGCCGACTTCACGATGGGTCAGGCGGGCACCGGCCGCGATCGTGCAGGGTAGCGTCGCCAGCCGTGCCCGTCCTGCTCGCCGACTTGACCACGCTGCGCCTGGGCGGGCCGCCCGCGCGGGCGGTCACCACGTCGACCGCGGAGGAACTCGTCGATGCGGTCCGCTCCTGCGACGCCGCCGGCGAACGTGTCCTGATCGTCGGTGGCGGCAGCAACCTGGTTGTAGCTGACGATGGCTGGCCGGGTCCGGCGATACTGGTGCGCACCTCGGGATGGGCGGCCAACGAGGGCCGCAAGTCGGTGTCGGTCACAGTGCAGGCCGGCGTCGTTTGGGACGCCTTCGTCGCGCTCACTGTCGAGCAAGGATGGTCCGGGCTCGCCGCGATGTCGGGCATTCCTGGGCTGGCCGGCGCTACGCCGGTCCAGAACGTGGGCGCGTACGGCAGCGAGGTTGCCGACGTCATCAGCAGCATGACCGTCCTCGATCGCCGCACCGACCGGGTCGAGACGTGGCCGCCGCAACGCTGCGGTTTTGGGTTCCGTACCAGTGCCTTCAAGCACACTGACCGCTACATCGTGCTCGACGTGACGTTCGCGCTAGTGCGCTCGCCAGTCAGCGCGCCGATGGGCTACGTCGAGCTGGCGCGCCGCCTCGGCGTCGAGACCGGCGGCATCGCACCGTCGCAGCAGGTGCGTGACGTGGTGCTGGCCCTGCGGCGCAGCAAGGGGATGCTGCTCGATCCCACCGACCACGACACGTGGAGCGTCGGCTCGTTCTTCGTCAACCCGTTCGTCGCTCCGACGGCTGCGCCCGCGGATTGTCCACAGTGGACCGTCGACGGAAGGATCAAGCTGTCGGCCGCCTGGCTGATTGAGAACGCCGGTTTCACCAGGGGGTTCGGGCTGATGCGTGGGCGGGGCGCAGTCGCGCTGTCGACAAAGCACAGTCTGGCGCTGACCAACCGGGGCGACGCTACGACCGCGGAACTGCTCGAACTGGCGCGCGAGATCCGTGACGGCGTCGAGGCGAGGTTTGGCATACGGCTACGGCCCGAGGCGCATCTGGCCGGCGTCGAGTTGTAGCCCATTGCCGCTTGTCCTGTGGATAGGAGCGCCCGGAGCGGGAATGCGCGTTAGATGGCGACCATGAGTTACCCACCGCCGACCGACCCGCCGCCGTACTCGGGGCAGTTACCTGCCGGGCCGCAGGGTGAACCGCAGTACCGGGCCGAGCCACCGCCTCCGTACCCGCCCGCCCAGTACGCCCAACCCGCCCAGTACCCGCCGGCCCAGTACGCCCAGCCGGTGACGGGCTACGGGTACCGGCTACCGAAGCAGCGACACGTCTCCGAGCCGCTCGTCGGTTGGCTGCTACTCGGGTCCGGCGTGCTGCTCATGGTCTCGGCCGCGATGCCATGGGCAACCGTACTGACGTACTCCGTCGCGGGCACGGTGGGCGGGGGCAAGATCACGCTGGCCTTCGGTTTGGCTCTCGCTGTCTTCGGGGTGTTGATCGGCGTCCGCCAGGGCCTGCTGTGGGTGTCCATCACCTCGTGCGTGCTGGCCCTGCTCGCAGTACTTGTCGCGCTCGGCAACATGGCAAACATCAGCAGTGTCGCCAGCAGCAGAAACCTCGCGTTCTTGGGCCAGGATGCCGTCGCCATCGGCGCCGGCCTGTGGCTGACGCTGGTGGCCAGCCTCGCGGCGCTCACTCTGTCGATCATTGGGATCGCGCGCCGTTCGGTACCGAATCTCTAGGGCGTCCGGGCTACCTTGTGCGGTGCGGCTCGGGCGAGCGGCTTAACCACGAGCAGGTCGATGTTGACGTGCGCCGGGCGCGTCACCGCGAATGCGATGCAGTCGGCAGTGTCGTGCGCGGTAAGGGAACTCCACGTCTCATGTCCACAAATTCTGAGGTTCGCGTGATTCGGGCATGATCGGGGGTGTGGCGTTGTTGAGCGATTCGAGGGACCGACGGCGGAAGGAGTCGCGCGTGCATCGCATTAGGCGTCCTGGGCTGCCTCGCCGCGTCGCGATGCTCAGCGTCCACACCTCGCCGCTCGACGCCCCTGGGGGCGGTGACGCAGGCGGGATGAACGTCTACATCGTCGAGACAGCTCGCCGCCTGGCTGATGCCGGCGTGGCCGTCGAGATCTTCACCCGGGCCACCGCCAGCGACCAGCCGCCAGTGGTCGAGATGCACCCCGGCGTGCTCGTACGCCACGTCACAGCCGGGCCCTTCGAGGGTCTGTCGAAGGGTGATCTTCCTGCGCAGCTGTGCGCGTTCACGGCCGGCCTCATGCGCACCGAGGCCCACCACGAGCCGGGCTGGTACGACGTCATCCACTCGCACTACTGGTTGTCCGGGCAGGTGGGCTGGTTGGCCCGCGAGCGGTGGGGAGTGCCGTTGGTGCACTCCGCCCACACGCTCGCGAAGGTCAAGAACGCCCTGCTGGCTGACGGTGACGTGCCCGAGCCGCTGGCCCGGATCATCGGCGAGGAACAGGTCGTGGCCGAGGCCGACCGGCTCATCGCGTCGACCAAGGACGAGGCCACCGACCTGATCGAGCGCTACGGCGCGAGGCCGGACAAGGTGCGCACGATCGCGCCCGGCGTGGATTTGGAGACCTTCCGGCCGGGATCGACGCTCGACGCACGACGTCGGCTCGGGTTGCGTACCGACGCCCCAGTGCTCCTGTTCGTGGGCCGCATCCAGCCGCTGAAGGCGCCCGACCTGTTGCTGCGAGCCGCCGCGCTGCTGCGCAGCGACGCGTCGCTTGGCGCCCCGCCGCAGGTTGTCGTCCTGGGCGCGCCGAGCGGCACCGGTCTTGCCGCGCCCGACTGGCTCGGCGGCCTCGTCGGCTCCCTCGATCTGACTGGCACGGTGCATTTCGTCGCCCCGGTTTCGCGCGCAACCGTCGCCGACTACTACCGCGCCGCGGATCTCACGGTCGTGCCGAGCTATAACGAGTCCTTCGGCTTGGTCGCCCTGGAGTCCCAGGCGTGTGGAACACCGGTCGTCGCGGCATCCGTGGGCGGCCTGCCGACGGCGGTGGCCGACGGCGTGTCCGGCGTGCTGGTCGACGGCCACGATCCCGACCTGTGGGCCAAGGTGCTCGGGGATCTGCTACGCAGCCCACTCGCGCTTTCGAGCTTGGCTGCGGGATCGCGGACCCACGCGGAGAAGTTCTCGTGGCAACGCACTGTCGACGGGCTGCTCGTTGCCTATCAGGAAGCCGTCGTTGAGATCGCGGGGGCGAGCGCTGAGGTCCTCCCCGGATGACCACCGCCGACGTGATCGAGTCGGCGCTTTGCGCGCAGGAGGTCGAATTCGAGCGGGTCGCGCCGCAGACGTTCGTCGTCGCGCTCCCCGGCGAGAAGCGGCTCAAGACGGCGTGCTGGCTGACGATCGGTACCCACGCCCTCGAGATCGAGGCGTTCGTGATGCGCAAGCCGGACGAGAACCACGCGCAGGTCTACGCGTTTCTGCTGCAGCGCAATGTGCGTATGTACGCGGTGTCCTGGGCGATCGACTCGGCTGGCGACGTGTACCTCACTGGGCGGCTGCCGTTGTCGGCAGTAACGCCCGACGAGATCGACCGCATCCTTGGATCGGTCCTGGAGTACTCCGACGGGACGTTCAACCAACTGTTGGAGTTGGGCTTCGGCTCGTCCATCCGGCGTGAGTGGGCGTGGCGAGTCAAACGCGGTGAGTCGCTCGCCAACCTCGCGGCGTTCGCCGATTTCGCGAAGCGACCCGAACACTGAGCCCGGCCCGAGGCCGGCCGGGGCGAACTGAATGGCAGGATTGCCCGCGTGCCGACGTTGATCCTGCTCCGCCACGGCGAGAGTGACTGGAACCAGAAGAACTTGTTCACCGGCTGGGTCGACGTCGACCTGACACCGCGCGGCGAGGCCGAGGGGCGCCGCGGCGGCGAACTGCTCGTCGAGCATGGCTTGCTGCCCGACGTCCTGCACACCTCGGTTCTGCGGCGGGCGACCCGTACCGCGACCATTGCGCTGGACGTCGCCGACCGGCATTGGATCCCGGTGCGCCGTTCGTGGCGCCTCAACGAGCGCCATTACGGGGCCCTGCAAGGCAAGGACAAGGCCGCGGTGCGCGCGGAGTTCGGCGACGAGCAGTTCTTGCTGTGGCGCCGCTCGTACGACACGCCGCCGCCACCGCTGGCAGACGACGCGCAGTTCAGCCAGGTGGGCGATCCCAGGTACGTGGACCTGCTCGAGACGGTGCCGCGCACCGAATGCCTCGCAGACGTCGTGGCCCGGATGTTGCCCTACTGGTACGACGTCATCGTGCCGGACCTGCGCTACGGCCAGACCGTCCTGGTCACAGCCCACGGCAACTCGCTGCGGGCCCTGGTCAAGCATCTGGACAAGCTCTCCGACGAGGAAGTAGTCGCCCTCAACATCCCTACCGGCATACCGCTGCACTACGACCTCGATGCAGCGACGCTGATGCCTACCCGCGCCGCCTCCTACCTCGATCCCGCCGCGGCCGCCAGTGCCATCGAAGCGGTCGCCAATCAGGGCGGGAAGTAGCGCTGGTCGCGGCAGGTCAGGCCTCGGCTACAAGTTAGAGATCTGAGTCCCCGCCGTCGCCGCAGCGGCCGCTGTTGCCGGGTGCACGGCGACGAGCCCGAGCTTCATCCGGTCGGCGCACACCCGAGCCAGCTCGTCGTAGGCGGCCGGCCCGATCAGCGCGACCAGTTCCGGCCCGTAGGACACGTAAAGAGGCTCCCCCCCGACGTGAGCCTCCGGCGAGGACGTGCACCACCAGTGCAGGTCGTGGCCGCCCTCGCCCCAACTGCGCCGGTCGAACTCGCCGACGGTGGACTGCAGCACCCGCGTTGCGTCGGGCAGCTCAACCCAGTCCTGCTCCCGGCGCACCGGCAACTGCCAGCACACCTCAGGCTTCGTCTCCAGCGGGTGCCGCCCGACACGCAGGGCGAGCGCATGCAGGGCGCACCCCTCCCCGCCGGCGAAACCGGGCCGGTTCAGGTAGATGCACGCGCCGTCCACGGTCCGGGTGCGCCGGCGGTCCGCGTCCTGCCCGACATTGTCCTTCTCGACGATGTCGAGCTTCTTGCCCTTTCCCGCGGCCGCAGGTGCGTACTGCCAGTGCGCCGGCGTCAACTCGGCGGCGAAGCCACGCACCCGCTTCTCGTCGTCCTTGTCCGAGAAGAACGCCCCGTGCGAACAGCAGCCGTCGTCGGGCCGGCCGGGGACGACGCCGTGGCAGCCGCGGCCGAAGATGCACGTCCAGCGCGAGCACAGCCAGGTCAGGTCGGCCCGGATGCGGTGCGTCGCGTCGGCGGGATCGGTGAACTCGATCCACTCCCGCGTGAAATCCAACCCAACCTCGGGGACCACGCGCTCAGGGTTCGGCACCCGATGAGAGTACGAGACGCCTAGGGTCTGCGATATGCGCTTGGGCGTGCTCGACGTGGGATCGAACACCGTGCACCTGCTCGTGGTCGACGCCTACCGCGGCGCGCAGCCGACGCCACAACATTCGCGAAAGAGCGAACTGCGCCTCGCCGAGCACATCGACGCGCGTGGAGACCTCATCTCTCCCGGAGCGGACGCGCTCGTCGCCGCTGCGAACGCTGCGCGCAAGCAGGCCAAGGAGCTCGGCTGCGATGAACTGCTCGGGTTCGCGACGTCCTCGGTGCGCGACGCGCGCAACTCTGCCGATGTGCTCAAGCGGGTCGGCAAGGAAGCCGAGATCGAGCTCACGGTCCTGTCCGGTGAGGACGAGGCGCGCTTGACCTTCCTCGCGGTTCGCCGCTGGCTGGGCTGGAGCGCAGGCAACCTGACCTGCCTCGACATCGGTGGCGGATCACTCGAGCTCGGCGCGGGTGCCGACGAGGATCCGGCCGTCGCCGTGTCGTTGCCGCTGGGCGCATCCCGCCTGACCCGGGACTGGTTCGACACCGATCCACCGAGCAGGGCCTCGATCAGCGCGCTGCGAGAGCATGTCGACTCGCTGCTGGCTGAGCCCGCGGCGAAACTGCTCGATGCCGGGCGCCCCGAGCGCGTCGTCGGCACCAGCAAGACGTTCCGGACGCTGGCCCGGCTCGCCGGAGCCGCCCCGAGCTCGGCCGGCCCGCGGGCGCGGCGCACCCTCACCCGCACCGGCCTGACCCAGGTCAGCGCCTTCATCTCCCGGATGGCCTCCGCCGATCTCGCCGAACTGGACGGGGTCAGTGAGGGCCGGGCGCACCAGACGATCGCGGGGGCGCTCGTGGCGGCGGCGGCGATGGATGCACTCGACGTCCAGGAGCTCGAGTTGTGCCCGTGGGCTCTGCGCGAAGGTGTGATCCTGCGCCGCCTGGACTGGCTCACCGGCAACTGACAGCGCGCCAGCCGCTACCCTGCGCGGCTATGAGCCGCGATGAGCCGCCGGGCGTCACCGCGTCGAAACCACAGCAACAGTCCCACCCGCGGGTCGGGCTCTCGACCGCGTCGGTCTACCCGGAGGGCACGGCCGCTGCCTTCGAGCTCGCCGCCAAGCTCGGCTACGACGGAGTGGAGGTGATGGTGTGGACCGACCCCATCAGCCAGGATCCGTATGCCCTGCTGCGCCTGTCGGAGCACTACCAGGTGCCGATCCTGGCCATTCACGCACCGTGTCTGATCATCACCCAGCGGGTGTGGAGCACCGACCCGTGGGTGAAGCTGCAGAAGGCGCAGTTCGCCGCCGAGCTTCTGGGCGCGCAGACCGTCGTCGTGCATCCGCCGTTTCGGTGGCAACGCGAGTACTCGCGCGAATTCCGGTCCGGCATCGAGCGTATGGCGCTGGAGACGGACGTTCGCTTCGCCGTTGAGAACATGTTTCCGCTGCGCGTGCGCGGGCGAGAGGTGTCGGCCTACCAGCCCAGCTGGGACGTCGGCTCCGAGGAGGAGCCCTACCGCGATTACACCCTCGACCTGTCGCACTCCGCGGTCTCGCAGTCCGACGCACTGGTGATGCTCGACGCGATGGGCAGCCGGCTGACACACCTGCACGTGGCCGACGGAACCG
>JBHEMN010000184.1:0-9568 GCA_046262575.1 Jatrophihabitantaceae bacterium | reverse complement strand
GCCTGCACCAGCGCCGCGCGCAACTGCGCCGGGTCGGTGGTGAACACGATCATCTCCACGCTGCTGACCGGCTCGTTCGCCAGTTGTGACACGGACTCGATGTTGTCGCCGATGTCGGCGATGCGCTGGGCGACGTGGCTCAGCGCACCGGCCCGCAGCGGGCGTCCGAGCACGATTACATGGCTGCGGGTGCCGCCCGGAACCGAGCGGCGCGCGGCTTCCACGGTCGTGACCTCGCAGTCCATGCCCAGTGCCTGCGCGGTCCGGGTCACCGAAGTGCGCAATGCCGCCGGGTCCCCCCGCAGGTCGAACACTACGGCCAGGATGAGACGGCCGCGGATGACGACCTGTTCCACGTCTCGCACATCGACGTCGTGTGCTGACAATGCGGCGAAGAACGCCGCTGTGACGCCGGGACGGTCGCGTCCGGCGATGGTGGCCAGCACGGAGGTCGGCTGCATGAAATAGCCCCCAGTACTCGTGCCGGCAGCAGAGCGCCGGGTGAGTCAGTTGCCGCCTGGGTCGGGGTCGCGCTGCCCCTGGCGTGGCCCATCAGAACTGATCGTGGCACCGGCGAGGGCGGGCGCGTTGTGGCGCTTCTTGCCGGCGTGGGCCTCCGCCTCGAGGCGGTCCAGCAGGTGTGGGTAGTGGTACTCGAACGCGGGGCGCTCGGACCGGATCCTGGGGATCGACGTGAAGTTGTGCCGGGGCGGTGGGCACGACGTCGCCCATTCCAGCGAGTTGCCGTGGCCCCACGGGTCCTCGGAGGTCACGATCTCACCGAAGCGGTAGGACTTGTACATGTTGTAGGCGAACGGGATCATCGAGAACCCGAGCACGAAGGACCCGATCGTCGACACTGTGTTCAGCGCCGTGAAACCGTCGCTGGGCAGGTAGTCGGGGTAGCGGCGCGGCATGCCCTCGGCACCCAGCCAATGCTGGACCAAGAACGTCAGGTGGAACCCGAAGAACGTCAGCCAGAAGTGCAGCTTGCCGAGCCGCTCGTCGAGGTAGCGCCCGGTGTACTTCGGGAACCAGAAGTAGATCCCCCCGAAGACGGCGAACACGATCGTGCCGAAGAGCACGTAGTGGAAGTGCGCCACCACGAAGTAGGAATCGGCGACGTGGAAGTCGACTGGGGGGCTGGCCAGCAGCACGCCCGTCAAACCTCCGAACAGGAACGTGACCAAGAATCCGACCGCGAACAGCATCGGCGTCTCGAAGGTGACCGAGCCGCGCCACATCGACCCGATCCAGTTGAAGAACTTGATGCCCGTGGGCACGGCGATGAGGAAGGTCATCACCGAGAAGAAGGGGAGCAGCACGGCGCCGGTAGTGAACATGTGGTGCGCCCACACCGTGAGCGACAGCGCCGCGATGGACATGGTGGCCAGGATCATGCCCTTGTACCCGAACAGCGGCTTACGGCTGAAGACCGGGATGATCTCGGTGACGATGCCGAAGAACGGCAGCGCAATGATGTACCCCTCAGGGTGACCGAAGAACCAGAACAGGTGCTGCCACAGGATCGCACCGCCGTTGGCAGGCTCGAACACCTGCGCGCCCATGTGCCGGTCGACCCAGAGCACCAGCAGCGCCGAAGTCAGGATCGGGAACGCCAGCAGGATCAACAGGCTCGTCACCATGATGTTCCAGGTGAAGATGGGCAGCCGGAACATCGTCATGCCTGGGGCCCGCAGCGTGATCACGGTCGTGACCATGTTGACCGCGCCGAGGATGGTGCCCAGACCCGCCAGAGCCAGCCCGAGCAGCCACAGGTCGGTCCCTGCGCCGGGTGAGTTCAGCTCGTTGTTCAGAGGCGCGTAAAGCGTCCAGCCGGCGTCGGCCGCGCCACCCGGAATCAGGAAACCGGCGGACGCGGTGAGGCCGCCGAACAGGAACAACCAGTAGGAAAAGGCGTTGAGCCGGGGGAAGGCGACGTCGGGCGAGCCGATCTGTAGCGGCAATACGAAGTTGGCGAACGCAAAGAGGATCGGCGTCGCGAACAACAGCAGCATGATCGTGCCGTGCATCGTGAACAGCTGGTTGAACTGCTCCGGGGTCAGGTACTGCATACCCGGGCGGGCCAGTTCGATACGCATCATCAGCGCCATGACACCGCCGAAGGCGAAGAACGCCAGTGAGGTGACCAGGTACATCCGGCCGATCAGCTTGTGGTCGGTCGTGCCCAGGATCTGGCCCAGCATCGAGCCCTTGCTGGCCTCATGGACCGGGAACGGCCGCGCCACGATCGGCCGCGGGACGAGCGGTTCCGGCGAGGGCGCCGCAGTGGGTTCGACGGTCGTGGTCACGATGCTCCCTGGCTCTTCGCGCGAGCGCTCATGCTCTGCCTCCCACTCGGGATTGGGCCTGCCTGGTGCGCACTGCGTTCGGGAAACTGCCCTCGGACGCAGGATAGTCAGTGCTGGTGCCGCGTGGCGCACCGGGCGGGGTGTCTCGCGGGCACCGCAGCGCCGGCGAGCGGCCGCCGAGGCGGGTGGTCCGCACCGTAAGGTACGGGTTCGTCCGTTATTCTCATCCAGTTAAGCCCATCTGGGCATCGGTTATCGGATTGCGGTTGAGCCAGCGGACACTGGTCGACCAGGTGGAGGGGCCCCGTGGCGGGTCGACGGCATGCTCCGACCGCCTTCCGGCGGAGCGTATCGGACCGCCAAAGGATGGCGCCCAGCCGACGGCAGGCCACCGCCATGATCGCGGGCCTGGTACTCATCGCGGGGGCGGTTGCCGTCGCCTCCTTCGCGGTGAAGCCGAACAACACACAGTCCTTCGACCTCTTCTATGGATCGGTGTTCCTCAACGACGAGCGGGCACCGGTCGCGGTGGACCTGACAAACGGCCGGCCGACCGTCCGTCTAGTGGACGCGAACACGCAGGTCAGCGCTACGAAGCCGAGCGATCTGGATGTCGTGCCGTTGACGAACGGCACCCTGCTACTCAATACCGCGACCGGCGAGTTCAATGTCGTCGATCCCACCGGATTCGTCATCAAGTCCAAGGACGGCGGCGTGCCGCTGCCCAAGCGGCCGGGCGCGACGACCTCCGTCGGGATCGCGGCGGGGGCGTCCGCCTACGTCGTGCAGATCGGGCCAGGCGGAACGTCGGTGTACCTCGTCGGGCAGTCCACCGTGCAGTCCGCAACGGGCCCGGGCGCCAGGGTCAGGCCCCGGGCATACGCCACGATGACCGATCTGAGCTCCACCGCGCCGGGGGCTGCTGCCAGCGCAAACGGTGACCTGTGGATGCTCGTCGGCTCAGGCAGATCGCGCACCGTCAGGCGGTTGTCGGTGCCGCGCGGCAGCGAGGCTGGTGTCACTCTGGACAGCGCTGACCAGGCAACCGTTTCCGGGGTGTCCTCGATCGGTGTCACCACCGGCCGGGCGGGCGGCGACGCTGTCGCGGTGGCCGGACCCGACGAGGTGAGGGTGTTCGACGGCGGCGCGCAGCGCACGCTCGCGGTCAAAGGCCTCATCGGCGTCGACTCGATCCTGCCCGCATCGAACCAGCGCGAACAGCTGTCGTTCCTCTACCACTCGGCGAGCGGTTGGAGCCTGGTCTCCACGCCCGTGCGCGGCCGCCTCGTCGGCCCCGACACATTGAGCCGCGTCGATCCCGCTGCGCAGCTGGCGGCACCGGCGACGAGCAACGGCAAGCTCTTCACCATGGACATCGGAGTAACCGGGCGGGTGTGGCAGATCGGCTCGGGCGGCGAGGTTCGTAGCCCCCCGGGCGCAGCGCAGTACCCCATCGTCAAGGACCGGGCGGGCAGGGCGGTGGAGGCAGCCAACTTCGCGGACGGCTACGCGATCGCTCGTGGCAGCCGAGTGATCTTCGATTCACCCAACCACGTCCAGGGCCTGGCCCTGTTCACCGACGACAGCCACCCACCTGTACTGATCGACAAGAGCGCGGCCTCCTCCGTGAACGCCGCCGGCGGCGCCACCGCACTCCTCAACTCCCACCCATCCAAGAACGCGAAGGGACCAGCACCACCGGCGAAGAACGCGGTGAAAGCACCACCGCCGCTGCCGATCAACAACCTGGTGAGCTGCAAGGGCACTGCGCAGTTGCCGCACATCCCGACGATCACCCGGGCGACGCCCGGCTCGCGCTCGGTGCAGGTGCAGTGGAGCTATCCGCTGCTCGACCCGCGCGACTGCGCGCCGTCCACGTATGGCATCTCGGTGAAGCTGCTGAGCTCGGTGGCGCCATCCCCCCCGGCTGCGGTGACCGTGCAGGGTCAAGACGCGGTGAACCTGACAGGCCTGTTCCCGGACACCCGCTACCAGATCACGGTGACCGCCTATCTGAACGGCCGCGGCACTCCGTCGGCCCCCGTCGAGATCGCGACCGGACCGGAAGGGCCGGCAGCACCGACGAATGTGCAGACGGTCGCTGACAGCTCGGGCAACTGGACGATCACGTGGAACTCGTGCGGGGGTGTCGCCGAAGGGTGCGTGTCTTCCGCGACGTGGACCGTGATCCCGAGCTTCTGCGACGCTTCGGGACTGTCGAGTGCGCCGGCGACCATTTCTATCGCGGGTGATCCGACTCAGCACAGCTTCGTCGCGACGTTTTCCGGCAACGACTCGGTGCTGGGCCGCGGGCTCAGCTTCCAGGTCCAGGGTGTCGGCGCCAAGGGCACGGTCGGCGCGTCGGCGAGCGACCACCGCTGCAGTTTCAGCTGGAGTCCTCCTGTCGCACGCAACATTTCGATCGCGGCGAGCACACCCCCGCCGACGACCGGGCAGTCGACGAGTTCGACGACGGTCGCGGTGCGGTTCATCGGCAGTCAGATCCACGACCTGGGCGGAGTCGGCGGGCAACTGACCTACAAGTTGATCACCGGTGGCAGCGTGGTCTACCAGAGCGGCCCCACGACAGCAACGAGCGCGGTACTCAATGGCATCCGGCCGGGCCAGCACTACCAGGTGGCGGTCGTCGCGAACCCGCCCCGGCATCCCGAGGCGGCGGTCACCATCGGACCCGTCAATGTCGCGCCGGCTGTCGCGGCGTGGCCGGGAATCTCGGTATCCGCGACGTTTGCCAACAATCCGATCTCCGACGGAACGCTCACCGTCGCGATCCATGGGGTGTCGAGCGCGGGTTCGCGCGGCGAGAGGTTCGACCTGGTCAACAGCGTCCTGACCTGTGGCGGCGGCAACGACGTGCTGCCCCTCGAGAAGTTCGGCTTCGACCCGGCTGCGCCGCTTACGTTCTCCCACATTGCCCGCGCGACGTTCCACGGCCCGTGCACGGTGACGATTCAGCTGGTGCAGAACGCGCAGGGTTCCACCGATCCACCGTTCTACGGTGCCGGACCCTCCCCGTCGGCCACCTCGGCTCAGTTCACGATCGATCCACCGGTCCTGTTGGGGTCCACCGGCGGTGACTTCGCCGCGGCCTGGGCAGCCGACAGCACGCGGGGAAACCCCAAGATCGTCGTGACCTACAACAATACGGATCCGCTGCTTCTCACCTTTGCCGCCGACTGGTCCATGATCGCCTCCAACGACGGCGGCACGACGAACTGTGGCACCTCGACAAGTAAGCCCACAGCCACCATCACCGTCGAC
The DNA here is from genome assembly GCA_046262575.1 of Jatrophihabitantaceae bacterium. Taxonomy (GTDB): domain Bacteria; phylum Actinomycetota; class Actinomycetes; order Mycobacteriales; family Jatrophihabitantaceae; genus QHCC01. Next base: position 3,974 of record JBHEMN010000184.1, on the reverse strand, counting down.
AAGGCGTGCGTCCAGGCCGGCGGCACCTTCACGGTCAAGATCACGTTCCGCTACTTCTTGTCCCAGCCCGTCTACACGGTCGCGGTGGCTGGAACGGCTCCCCAGCCGATCGATCCGGCCGCGTTCAGCTTCACCGCAGGCTGGGGCGGCACCGCCGCCAAGCCCGTAGTCGTCATTCAGACCACCAAAGGCGACCCGACGTCAGCGTCGCTCAGCTGGACGGAAACGGTCACGGCAAGCACGTCGCCCTCGGCGGTCTGCGGCAGTGCCATGACCGTCCCGCCGAAGGATCCCGGCAGCTTCACCATCGGCGTCAAGAAGACGACGTGTCCCAACGTGGCGGGAAGCACGACGTGGTCGGTCACGATCAGTTACCACGACCCCGCCGGCGTGAGCCCCGATTTCACCTACCCCGCGATCGCCGTTACGGGTACCGAGCCGTGATAGCCGAGTCGCCACCCATTCCTCCAGACACCAGGAGCACCATGACCGGCCTGCCCTATGATATCGCGCGCGTCGAGCATCACGTCGAGATGCTCTGCGCCAACATCGGCCATGTCATCCAGGGCAAGCCAGAGGTGATCCGCAATGCCGTCGTCTGCCTGCTCGCCGAAGGTCACCTGTTGCTCGAGGACGTGCCCGGAACGGGGAAGACGTCGCTGGCACGTGCCCTCGCGTCGTCGCTGTCCATCACGTGGAACCGCATCCAGTTCACCCCGGACCTGCTGCCCTCGGACGTCAGCGGCGTTTCGATCTTCAACCAGGCCACGTCGGAGTTCGAGTTCAAGCCCGGTCCCATCTTTGCCAACGTGGTGCTCGGTGACGAGATCAACCGTGCCTCCCCCAAGACCCAGTCGGCCCTGCTCGAGGTGATGGAGGAGGGGACGCTCAGCGCCGACGCGCACGTGTACTCGATGCCCAAGCCGTTCATGGTCGTCGCGACGCAGAACCCGATCGACATGGAGGGCACCTACGTCCTGCCCGAGGCCCAGCTGGACCGGTTCCTGATGAAGCTGACCGTCGGCTATCCGACTGCCGAGGCTGAGGCCGAAGTCTTGCGCACCCAGAAGATGGGTTCGACCGTCGCCCATCTCGCACCGGTGTTGTCAGGCGAGGACGTCCTGCTGATGATCGACGCGGTGAAGCGGGTCGAGGTCGCGCCCGCCCTGGAGCAGTACATCGTCGCGATCGCCACAGCCACCCGGTCGATGTCCGAACTGCGGCTCGGCGTGTCGCCACGCGGCAGCTTGGCTCTGCTGCGCGCCGCACGCGCAGCGGCGGGGGCCAGCGGGCGGGCCTACGTGGTGCCCGAGGACGTCAAGAGCATGGCTGGGGTCGTGCTGTCGCACCGGATCATCCTGCAGCCCGACGCCGAACTGCAGGGCCGCACCGGCGTCGAACTCATCACTCGCGCCCTGCAATCGGTGCCGGTGCCGCGCGCCATGGCCGCGAGCTGACATCCGCATGGCTCACCTATGACCCACCCGTGACCGCTCGTGAGCACTCATGACTAGGACGGGACTCGCGGCGATGCTCGCCGGCCTGGTGGCGCTGGGGCTCGGGCTATGGCTGGGTTGGACCTCCTTCGACCTGCTGGGCATCGGTCTGCTAACGGTGGTCATGGTCGGGCTGGGCACCATCCTGCGCCCGTCGCGCCTGGCTATCAATCGCCAGATCCAGCCGCCGCGCGTGGCTAAGGGGTCGATGGCCATCGCGTTCCTGACGTTCGCGAACCGGGGCCGCATGACAGTTGGCACGACGGTGGCGAACCAGCCGTTCGGTGCGATCCAGGTTCGCACCGTCATTCCGCGTCTGCGCCGGGGCGAGCGCGGTACCCGCACCTACCGGCTACCGACAACCCGCCGCGGCATTTTCGACGTCGGCCCCGTCGAGGTCACCCGGCGCGATCCGTTCGACCTGTTCCGCGTCTCCCGTCGGCACGGGCACCCGGAACGGATCTGGGTCTACCCTCGCGTCCTCGGCTTTCACACGCTGCCCGCTGGTCAGACCCGCCACCTCGAGGGCCCCTCGTCGGACACCTCGCCGCAAGGCAACATTACCTTCCACCGGCTGCGGGAGTACGTCCCCGGGGACGACCTGCGTCTCGTTCATTGGCGCTCCTCGGCCCGAACCGGGCGGCTGGTCGTGAAGCACAACGTCGACACGTCCCAGCCCTACAGCGTGGTGCTCCTCGACCAGCGCCCGGGCGGTTACACCGAGGAATCCTTCGAGGCTGCGGTCGACGTCGCTGCGTCGGTGCTGGTCGCTGCGGCGGCCAACAAGGCGCCGGTCGAGCTACGCCTGACTGACGGCACCACGATCGGCGGCCCCCGGCTGCGCGAGGTCAGCCCGTTGGTTGACCACCTCACCGGCATCACCGCCGACGCGCAAGGGTCACTGCAAGCGCAGCTGCTTGCGCTGCGCAGGGTCCGGGGCGGCACGTCGCTGGTCGTCGTCACCGGTGTACTCGACCCCGCAGACCTGCCGTTCGTCGCATCGCTCCGCCGACGCTTCGAGCGCCTCGTGGTGATCTCGGTCGACACCGAGGGTGCGGCCAGGCCGATGCGCTTCCCGGGCGTCGGCGTGATCATCGCGGCAGACGCAGATGCGGCCTGCGCAGCATGGAACGTGCAGGCACACGCATGATCCGCCGCCTCGTGCCTCTTACGTTGCTGCCGCTCGCCCTTCTCGCGAGCGGCCTGGCCAGCTCGCCGTGGTTACGCGCGTTTCCCTCCGACGTCATTGCGGTGCCGCTGTTCGGCGCGGCCGTGCTGGGCGTGTTGATCCCGGTAATCGCCGTGCGCCTGGGGATCCGCTTGTTATCGCTGACGGCATCGATCGATGTCGGCGCGTTCGTGCTGTACGTGCTGCTCGTCGTGCTGCACGAGCCAACGGGGGTTGGCGAACTCGTCGACGGCCTGGTTCACGGGCCGGCCCAAGTGCTCACATTCGCCCTGCCTCTCGTCAGCCCGCGAACCCTGCTCGTCGCGCCGGTGGCTCTGTGCTGGCTCGCCGGCGCGACAAGCGGCGAATGCGTCGCACGGCATTGGTTCACCGTGCTGCCCTATGGCGCCTACCTGGTGACGTTCGGGTTGGCATATGCCGGCACGGTGCGGGCCGCGTCCGGTACCGCCCATGACGTGCGGATCTCGGACACCCTGCTCGCGCTGGCCTTGCTGGTAGTGCTGCTGCTCTTGCGGGTCGCGCAGTCCTGGGTGCGGCAAGCGGCCGGTGCGCAGGCGACCCAGGCCGATGGGGTTCTGCCGTTACGTGGCCTGCTGATCGGTACCGGCACGGCGCTGACCGTGGCGCTGATCGCGGCGGTCGCCGTGCAGTCCTCCGCTTTCAGTCGGCGCACCACGACACCTCAGCGCTTCCCCTCGGTCGACAACTCCCGACCGCTGAGCCCCGTGTCGTTCATCGCCGGATTGCGTCCGAGCTCGCCCACCGCACCCGGTCAGCCGGTCTTCCGCGTCAGCGTCGACCGCACGGCGCCGGCGTACATCGGCATCGCCAACGTCGACTTCTACGACGGTGACGGGTGGTCGTTCAACCGCAGCTTCCTGCCGTCCGGCGGCATCCTGCCCGCCGACAGCGACCCCGCACTCGATCCCCGCCGAGCGGCGATCACGCAGCGGTACACCATTCACGCCGGCCCGCTCACGTCGGCGCCATGGATGCCCTACCTCTATCGCCCGCAGCGGGTTACCGGCACCACCGTGAACATCGACCCCGACAGCGGGATGATGGTGCCGTCGAGCCCGTTGCGCGACGGACAGACCTACACAGTGCGTTCGACCGCGGCGACGATGTCGCTGGGTGAGCTGTCCTCGGCCGCTCTGCCGGCGACCTCGGCGCCACCGATCGACACCCAGATCCCCGGAGCGTTGCGGGCGTCGCTGAGCACGGTGATCAGCGCGTTCGCGGACGAGACGGGCACGCCGAGCAGTCCGCCGGTGCCGTTCCTGCAGGCG
>JBHEMN010000183.1:0-5617 GCA_046262575.1 Jatrophihabitantaceae bacterium | reverse complement strand
CCCGCCGTTAGGCTCGCAGACGTGGAGCTGACCCATCTCGACGAGCACGGCGCTGCCCGCATGGTCGATGTGTCGGGCAAGGATGTGAGCGCGCGCACCGCGACGGCGAGTGGACGGTTCGTCACCACGCCCGAGGTGATCGGGTTGCTGCGCAGCGACGGACTGGCGAAGGGCGACGCGCTCGCGGTAGCGCGCATCGCCGGCATCGCGGGCGCCAAGCGCACCCCTGACTTGGTGCCACTGTGCCACCCGGTCGCGCTGCATGGCGTCACGCTCGGCCTCGCCGTGCAGGACGACTCGGTCGAGATCACGGCGACGGTTCGCACCGCTGATCGCACCGGGGTCGAGATGGAGGCGTTGACCGCGGTGGTCGTCGCCGGGCTTGCCCTCTACGACATGGTCAAGGCCGTCGACCGGGGCGCGCAGCTCACCGAGGTCCGGCTGCTGGCCAAGGGCGGCGGTCGCAGCGGGGAATGGCGTCGGGAGCGCGACCGGCGAGACCCGTCGTGAACATTGCGGTGCTCACCTGCTCGAACCGGTCCGCATCCGGTGAACGCGCGGACGACTCGGGAGAATTGCTGGCCACCCTCCTCGTCGCGGCGAGGCACCGGGTGGGTTCCCGCGGGATCGTGCCTGACCACGTCGACGCCATCAGGTCAGCGGTCGCCGCCGCTGTCGAGGGGGGAGCCGACGTCGTACTCACGACCGGCGGCACCGGCCTGACTCCGAGCGACGTCACTCCGGAAGCTATCCGGCCGCTGCTCGATCGTGAGATCCCCGGGATCGCCGAGGCGCTGCGGCTGGGGTCTCGTGATCGGGTGCCGACGTCGGTGCTGTCGCGCGGGGTGGCGGGCGCGGTCGGGGCAACGTTGATCGTGACCCTGCCGGGATCGCCCGGCGGGGTGCGCGACGGTGTAGCGGTGCTCCTGCCGTTGCTCGAGCACGCCGTCGACCAACTCGGCGGTGGCGATCACCGTCCCGGTGGCGGGATATGACGACGACCCTGGTCTCGGTCTCGGACCAACCCCTGGACGTGGCTGCCCACGAGGCGGCGGTTGCACATCCGGATGCCGGGGCCAGCGTCGTGTTCTGCGGGGTCGTGCGCCATGCCGACCGCGGTCGGACCGTGGTGGAACTGGAGTATCAGGGTCACCCGTCCGCGGGCCGGGTGCTGCACGACATCGCAGCCGAGGTCGCCGCCGACGGAGCGGTCCTCGCCCTCGCGGTGAGCCACCGGGTCGGCGTTTTGGGCGTCGGCGACGTGGCCCTGGTGGCCGCCGTCGCAACGGCGCACCGGCGCGAGGCTTTCGACGTGTGCGCGCGGCTCGTCGATAAGGTCAAGCACGAGTTGCCCATCTGGAAGCGGCAGGTGTTCGCCGACGGCACAGACGAGTGGGTCAACTGCCCCTGAAAGGCGCTAGGGCGCCGTCGGCTTGTGCGGATCGAGTTTCTGCTCGGGCGCCGAGGTCACCGTCGAAATCTTCCCAGGATCGAGCTTCTCCTCGATCTTCGAGGTCACCGTCGAAATCTTGTCGGAGTACTTGCCCCCGGTGGCCTTGTCGATGCTCTCGCCGAGGGCGCCCACGCCCTTGGCGCCGAGTTCGGCGGCCCGCTCGGCCAGCTCTGCCGCCTTCTCCTTGGCCTGGGAGGCGAGCGGACCGGCGGCAGCCGCGGCAGTTCCCGCGAGTTCGGCGGCTTTCTCCTTGAGAGGTCCGGCAGCGGCCGCTGCTTGCGCCGCAAGTTCGGCGGCCTTGTCGGTGATCTTGGTCGGTTCGGTCATGATGCCCACTTTCCTGAGGATTCTTCTCTGCTGTTCATCAAAGCACTCGGGGTAGTGACGGGCACACTGGGGCGGTGAGCGACCCTGACAAGACAGACCCCGATGAACGGGCGGAGTGCGACGACCCGGTGTCGCCTGACGTATCGGGCGATGAGGGCGATGAAGGATGGGGCGAGCGCCCACGGGACGGGCGCCGCGACGAGCACTGGTACCGACGCGAGCGGCCCCCGCACCACGAGTGAGCCGGTCGCCGCTGCGCTGCCAGGGGCCCCGCTCAGCCCAACCCGACGAGGCGCTCAGGCCTTTTGCTGGGCGCTGAGCAGATCGCGGATTTCGCGCAGCAAGAGTGCCTCGTCACTGGGGATGCTGGCCGATTCCTCCGGATCACCCGCGGCCCGCCGACGCGCCCGCGCCTCGGTCAGCTTCTTGATCGGGATGATGACGAAGAAATAGATGGCCGCGACGATAAGAACGAATTGCAGCACGGCGTTGATGAAGCCGCCGTAGAAGAACTTGCTCTTGTTGATCGTGAAGGTCAGCGCGCTGAAGTCGGGCTTGCCGACGATGGCCGCGATGACGGGTGTGATGAGGTCTCTCACCAAGGCGGTGACGACGGCACCGAATGCCATTGCGAGGACGACGGCGACGGCAAGGTCGACGACATTGCCCCGCATGATGAATTCCTTGAATCCCTTGAGCATGGTGTCTCCTGCTGTTTGGTCTGCCGCATCAGGGGTGCGGCCCGCAACAGATGCTAGGGCGGGCCGGCAGCAACTGCGAGCACCTGGCGACCCCGCAGCGCAGCGATGCGAAGGGCGGTGCCACGGGTGGTCGCGACGAGAAGCTGGGCTGACTGCGAGCCACCGACGGCGTCGGTCGAAGGCAGGACCGCGAGCACGGTAACGGCCGCGGCGACCAGGATCGCGCTCGCGGCCCCGGACTTGCCTGGCGATGCAGTGCTGGTGGGCTCGTCCGGGGGAGCGGCGAGCACGTCGACGTGATCGCCGGCATGGATCAGTGTGGCGAAGCCGGCGTCGGTCGAGATGGGCGTCGCCACCTCGCCCGGCGGCAGCCCAGCAGTCAGATCCGCGCCTACGAGCCGCGTCGTGGTCACCGCTTCGCGTTTGCGTATCGGGCTGGCCAGTCGGCGTCCGACGAGCTGAGCGGTTTGGCCTGACGCGCCCGGAGGGACCAATTCAGGCGGCCAGGCGACGGTGAGCAGGTCGTGCCCGTCGAGCGTTGACCCCACGCCGAGATCCCGCGCCGCGACGACGACGCGCGTGCCCGTTACGGGCCTGCGATCGCCCGAGCGGCCTTCGTTGCGCGCACTGAGCGCGCTGAGTGCCGCGAGCAGGAGGCAGGCAAGCGCGGCCAATCGGCGCGGCCAGCGGTTCAACCGGGCGAGCAGTTCGGCAAGGGAGCGGGACATGCCAGCACGCTAAGCACCATGCAATGCCGGATCCACGTCCGTCTGACAACTGGGGACGACACGGCGTTATGCGGGCAGACAAACGCAGCGCACTATTCTGATCTACAAGGCTAGGTTGGCTGGCATGGCATGGCTTGGGGGCAAGGCATCGGCATGAGCGAGTCCCGAATTCAGATCTGGAACAAGCATTTCGAGGAACCGCAGACCATCGAATTCGAGGGTGCGGCGATTGATTTGCAGGGCCGGTTCGAAGACGTATGCGCCTCGATCTCGGAGGGCCTCGCCGATGGTGCGCCGATGGTGTTCCACACATGGAGCGACGTTGCTGGGGGCCAGGGCATCACGCTGGAGCCAGACAACATCGTCAAGGTAGAAGCCCACGGCCTAGACGTGGATCTACTGCGCGAGTTCGGCCCTCACTCGTCGCCGTAGTCGGCGGTAGGCCCTTCCTGCTTCTCGGGCCGCTTGCGGGTTGGCGACGTGCGCTCCCGCACCGTCTCCGCGTCCTCGGGCGAGATGCCCAGCATGGCGCGGGCGAACTCCACCGGATCGACCTCGGGCATTTCTGACTCAGCCTTATTGGCCATGCGATCAGCTTACTTTCTCCGGGCACACGTAAGCCCCGCCACGCGGGCGGGGCTTACGGCATAACTGCTGGACTGTCCGAGTCCACGGTACATCAGTGAGCAACGGCTGGGCGAGAGGGATTCGAACCCCCATGGCTAGATGGACAGTCCAGCAGCTTGCCGTTAGCTGACCGCCCAACCGTGGACCGATCCTAACATGGCCGCCGGGCCGAAATTGGTACAGTCACACGAAAGTTCGAAACAGGGGAGACTTGACCCCCGTCCCTCAGGGTCGCCCAGGGGCGAACCTTGGTGTACGGTTGGCGTCTAGGAGGTTTGGGTCATGGATGAGAACCGTCGCACGGTGCTCATGGCTGAGCTTGACGCCATGAAGAAGGAACGGGACGACCTGACGCTCGTCATCGGTGCGCTGTCCGCGCGGCTCGGCGTATCTGTTGACGACGGCGCTGACACAACCGCGAACACCGAAGGCCAGGGCGGCAGTGGCAACGGAGCGCTGACCGACGATGTGCTGTCTTTGATCTACGCGAACGAATTCTTCGGCATGACCATGCCGAAGGCCGCCGAAGCGGTGCTCGGCCGCTGGTCGCCGGATCCGTACCGCCGACCGCTCAAGACAACCGAGCTGGTCAAGGCACTGAATAAGGGTGGCTTGGACATCAAGGAGCCACGTGTGTTGTACCGGTCGCTGTACTCGACGCCGCGGTTTAAGAACCTGCGCGGTGGTCAGTGGGGCTTGACCAAGTGGTACCCGCCAAGCAGCCGACAGAAGGGCGGCGACAAGCCCGCTACGGATGACGAGCCGCTGGACGCAGAGGCCCCCCGCCAAGACCTGCCCCCCGATGCCCCGGAGGGCACGGTCGAGGAGGCGCAGTCGCCATGAGGAGATGAGTAGCCCCCGCCGTCAGAGCCTGTAAGCAGGAACGGCGGGGGCCAATCGGGCCGGGGTGCAGTTCACCAGGAGTCCCTTGGAAAGCCTCCCCAGCGGGTGCAACTCCCGTCCGGTCCACCATTCTAGGTGATGAACTGCCTACTCCGCCTCGTCACCGCTCTCCGCCTCGCTGAACAACTTGCCCTGGACGCCGCTTGCCGGTAGATATCGGATCACGCGGATCATGGCGCGCTCGGTGTGGATCTCGCCTGCTTCGTCCTCCCACTGACGGAGGCATACGCGCGCGAGCATCCGGTCGCCTTTGCCGAACACGACTTCGTGTCGCTCAATCTGGGCGCGGAACGCCGGGTCGTCCATGCTGACCCAGAACCAGCCGGGACCGTCGCTGACCTTCCACTTCTTGTCCGGGTCGAAGTTCGGTGCGGTGATCGTGAGCAGTTGGTCGTACTGCTGGTCGATGAGCAGTACTCGCTCATCGTCTCCGGCCAGCGCCTCGGTGATCGCAGGAACGTCGTCGTCGGTGATCCGCACCCGCGGCTCGGCTTCCGACGACTCGCGCAAGTCAAGCGTGTCGATTCCATCGCGAGCCAGCGGCGCGACGACGGACTGGACGCCTTGCCGTATCGCTGGCTGACGAGAAAGCGCAAGTACTTCGGGTGGGAACTCCATGTATGTGCCATCTGGCATGACGAGACGGACGGTGCCGTCCATGGCCTGCGTCTCGTTCTCCGCTTTCCGCCGATTGCGAAGGAAGTTGAACAGGCCCCGTCCGCCAGTGACAAAGACGATCAATGAGGCTGCGGCAAGCGAGTCGCGACTGTCCAGCACGTTGACGATCTGCTCATGTACTAGCGACAGCTCGACCATGAACGAGCCCTCGTCGGTAGCCCTAATCTCCAGTGAGACCGGCGGCTCGCCCGGACTCAGAG
>JBHEMN010000182.1:0-8020 GCA_046262575.1 Jatrophihabitantaceae bacterium | reverse complement strand
ACGAGCTCTACACCGCCGACGTCACTCGCACCCTTCCCGTCGACGGCGAATGGACCCCTGACCAGCTGCGTGTCTATCGAGCCGTGCAGGAGGCGCAGGCAGCTGGCGTGGCCGAAGTGAAGGCGGGCGCCGACTTTCTCGCCGCTCATCACGCTGCCATGTGGGTGCTCGCCGATCATCTGCACAGCTGGGGCCTGTTGCCTGTCACCGCCGAGGTCTCCTGCGCCACCGACACCGAACGACCCGGTGCCGGCCTGCACCGGCGCTACACGCTGCACAACACGTCGCACATGCTCGGCCTCGACGTCCACGACTGCGCCCTGGCCCGCAACGCGGTCTACCGCGACGCCACGCTGGTCGCCGGTCACGTGCTCACTGTCGAACCCGGCCTGTACTTCCAGGCCCACGACCGCTCGGTGCCCGCCGAGCTGCGGGGCCTGGCCGTGCGCATCGAAGACGACGTCGTTGTCACCGACGGCGATCCGATCAACCTGTCAGCCGGCCTGCCCCGCGACCCGGACGAGGTGGCCGCGTGGATGCGCGAGGTGCAGGGCACGCCCGCAGTGCCGTGACCGACCTGGTGCTGCCGCCGGGTCGCGGCGTCCCCGCGGGGCTGGTCGTGCCGGACGCCGAGCTTGTGGAGCGGTTCAGCCGCTCGTCCGGGCCCGGTGGGCAGTCGGTGAACACCACCGACAGCCGCGTCGAACTGCGCTGGGACGTCGCCGCATCGGCCGCGCTCGGCGAGACGCAGCGAGCGCACCTACTCGACCGCCTGGCGCCGCGACTCACCGACGGTGTCGTCTCGATCGTCTCCTCCGAGCACCGTTCACAGCTGCAGAACCGCGCCGCCGCTCGCTCCCGCCTGGCGATGCTGCTCGCCGACGCCCTGGCGCCGCCGCCACCGACGCGCCGGCCGACCCGTCCGTCTCGCGCCGCGAAGCAGCGGCGCCTGGACGCCAAGCGGCACCGCGGCGAACTCAAGTCCAAGCGGGCCAGTCCACCACTGGAATAGGGATCCCTTCGAATGGCGGGGAACAGCTCGTCATGACAGGCTGACTCGAATACCCGAGCGGTGAAGGGATGCGCGACAGTGGCCGAGGACGACACCCAGGAACACGACGACAACCCAACCGGGCTCAGCCGTCGGCAACTGCTCGGCATCGGCGTTGCCGCCGCGGGCGTCGCAGCAGCGGGCTCGCTGCGCAACGCCCAGCCAGTCGCCGCCATCGAACCGGCTCCCCAGGCCACCCCCCAGTGGCCCGCGCATCCGGCGGGCTCCACACTGGCTCGCACGTTGCAGCACGGGCCGCCGGGCACAAAGGGATACCGCAAGGTGGTGACCGGGCCCGGCGAACCCTCGGTACTGCGCGCAGACCTGCTCGGCGGGGCGGTCCGTGGTAGCGGTAACCGCGTGCCGGTGCTCTCGCTGAGCCAGCTCACCGACATGCACATCGTCGACGCCCAATCGCCGGCGCGCGTCGAGTTCCTCGACCGTCTCAACGATCCGGACAACCCGCTGGGGAGTTCGATGCCCTTCTCCGCGGCCTACCGCGCCCAGGAGATGCTGACGGCGCACGTGGCCGAGGCGATGGTGCAGGCGCTCAACGCGCTGCCCGGGGGCCCGGTTACCGGTCGCCCGATCGACTTCACTATCAGCACCGGGGACAACTCGGACAACACCCAGCGCAACGAGCTGCGCTGGCACATCGACCTGCTCGACGGGCACCAGCCGATCAGGCCTGACTCGGGCAGCTATGCCAAGTGGGAAGGGGTCGGCGGCGGGGACGACTACGACACCTCGTACTGGCACCCGGACGGCCCGCCGTTCCTCGGCAGCCCCGACCAGGCCCAGGCGAAGTACGGCTTCCCCACGATCCCCGGCCTCCTCAACTCCTGCCGGGCGCCGTTCGCGGCGACCGGCCTGCGCTCGACCTGGTACACCGTCTTCGGCAACCACGACGGACTCGCGCAGGGAAATGCGCCTGCGCTCGGGGTCATCAGCCTCATCGCCACCGGCGCACTGAAGGTCACCGGCCTGCCGGTCGGGCTTGATGTCACGGCACTGCTGGCGCAGGTGGCCGCCGGAGACACCGCCGCACTCGAAGTCCTGCTCACCGCCGGTCCCGCCAAGATCGTCACGGCCGACAGCAACCGCCGGATGCTGTCGCGCGCGCAGACCGTCGCCGAGCATTTCAACACGACGAGCGCGCCGGTGGGGCACGGCTACACCCAGAACAACGTGTCCGGCGGCACCGCCTACTACTCATTCGACACGGGCGCGGTGCACTGCATCTCACTCGATACGGTGAATCCCAACGGTTACAGCGAGGGCTCAATCGACTCGGCCCAACTGGCGTGGCTCACCAACGAGTTGAAGGCGAACAGCCGTCGATACCTCGATGCCAGCGGCAGCTGGGTGAGCAACAGCGGCGCCGCCGACAAGCTCATTGTGATCTTCAGCCATCACACCGTGGCCACGATGGACAACGTCATCGGGGTGGACCGGGTGACCGGAACGACGGTGGCCAACCTGCTGCTGCAATTCCCCAACGTCGTGCTGTGGGTCAACGGGCATACGCACCGCAACTCGGTGCGACCGCATGCACGGCCCGCCGGGGCGGCAGTGGGCGGTGGGTTCTGGGAGGTCAACACCGCTTCTCACATCGACTGGCCGCAGCAGGCCCGCGTCGTCGAGATCGTCGACAACCGTGACGGGACGTTGTCAGTCTTCGCCACGATCATCGACCACGCGGCGCCGGAGAGTTGGCCCGCGTCGCCGACATCCCCCCTGGCTCTGGCGTCCCTGTCGCGCGAACTCGGCATCAACGACTGGCAGCGCGATCCCGAGACGCCCACGGTCGACGGCAGGCGCGGCGCCGTCAGCGATCGCAACGTCGAACTGCTCGTCCGAGCCCCGTTCCCGGTCGCCTGAGCCGTACGGTCACACCGCGCTCGGCGCGGAGCGCGGGGCGGTCACTCGACGCGGGTGACGGCGACGTCGGCGGCGCCGCGCACGGCTGCCACCCGCTCGGCCTCGGCCTCGATCTGCGTCCAGACCGACGGCGGCAGCGAGGCGAACGTCTCCACCGTCAGCGTGAGCTTCTGGCCCGCCGTCTTGGGTCGCCACGTACCCGCCACCTCACCGTCGACGAACACCGCACCGGGACGCCCGAGCACCGGCCATAGCGTCTTGTACAGCGCCTTGTCCGGGACGATCAGCGCGCGGTCCCGGGCCTGCAGGTACGGGTCGAATGCGCCCAGCAGCCGCACTACTTCCGGGGGCGGCACAGCGTTCAGTTCGTCGACCCGCGCGGCCGGCAACCACGCCGCGCGGCCGTCGACACTCACCTCTGTCAGCCCGTCGGGCCAGACCGCCGCGATATCGGCCTGCCGGGCGTCGAGGTAGCCCGCGACGTCGCCCTGCGTCGCCGGACCCAGCAATGTGAGATAACCCAGGATCAGCCGGTGCAGCGCGCGGACGTCGAGGTGGTCCGCGATCCGAGCGCCGGGCCGTGGCTGGAGCACCGGCGGGGCGGTCCCCGGCTGAAGTTCCAGGCCGGCGGCCAGCGCCGCAGATCGCATCGCCGAGTCGGATACGTGGACGGCCTTGCAGCCACGGCAATTGCGGCCCATCTCGGCCGGTAGGCGTTTCGTGACCGCAGCGCTCGCCGCACCCTTGGCGGTCGGTTTGCGCACCACCGCGTGCATGGCACCGACCGCGCGGCCGAACTGCTCGAGTGCGGCGATCCCTGCGCGGGCGATGCTCGGGCCCGTCTCGTTCAGTCGCCCCGTGGCATCGGCTTCCGAAAGCGGGTACAGGGCACCAGCCAACGCGTCGAGATCCTTGCGGCGGTGCACGTGCGGCGCGCCCCGCAACGACCAGGTCAGGGCGAGTGGCAGGCCCGGACCGATGATGTCGGACGGGACGGGGCCGGGCAATCGGGCATCGAAGGCAAGCCGGGCGAGTTCGGGCGCAGCGTCCTGCACGCCGATGTCGAGGACGGCCAGCCTGTTCACCGACCGTGCCGTACGGTGCAGGCCCTGGGCGGCCACCCGGTAGGCGATCACCTCCTCGCGGGACAGGTCCACGGTTTTCCTCACTCGAGGTCGTAGTCCAGCGTCATGGTGTACTCCATCGCGTCTGCCGCATAGCTGCCCTCACCGCGTAGGCCGGCCAACTCTCCGGTAGCGGAGTCGGCCACGACGCTGACGTCGGTGCGGGCGACGCCCCCGCTGTGCTCGCCGCGGGCCGCAAGGATGAAGCTTCCGCTGCGCCCGGCCAGCGTGCCGGTGACCTGCTCGTAGCCAACGTAAGGCCCGACCAACGACTCTGGTTTGTCCGCTTCGCCACCCACGTAGCTGATCAATAGGCAGCAGGTCGACTCGCCCGCAATCTCCCCGGCGTACGTGGTCGTGAACGTCGCCCTGGCAATCGCGGGCGCGGCATCGGCCCCGGCGACTCGCTCCTCGTCCCAGGTCTTGGCCGTAATGGTGGCAGTCGCATGCTTGGTGTACATCGGAGCGCTCCCTCTCCTCGGATGGCCCAATCCTCGGTGGTATACCTGACACCGAAAGGCATGATTTTGCGCGAGAATGCCCCTGTGCAGGCGAGCCGGTTGTTGTCGATCCTGTTGCGGCTCAACGTGCGGGGCCGGGTCAGTGCTCGACAACTCGCCGACGAATTGGAGGTCTCGCTGCGCACCATCTACCGCGACATCGACGCGTTGGGCGCGGCGGGCATCCCGGTGTACGCCACCCGGGGGCGAAACGGCGGCTTCCAACTGATGGATGGTTACCGAACCAAGCTGACCGGCATCGGCCCCGATGAGGCCGGTGCCCTGTTCCTGGCCGGGCTGCCCGGCGCGGCCGCGGACCTCGGGCTGGGCAGCGTGCTGGCCGCTACGCAACTCAAGCTGCTCGCCGCGCTGCCCCCCGAGTTGCGCGAGCGCGCAGGACGCATTCGCGACCGCTTTCACCTCGACGCGCCCGGCTGGCTGCGCGCCGCCGATACGCCGCCGCATCTGGTGACAGTCGCCGACGCGGTCTGGTCGCAGCGCCGGGTGGACGTTCGCTACGAGCGGGCCAATCGGGGCATCGTCGACAGGACCCTCGAACCGCTCGGCCTCGTGCTCAAGGGCGGCACCTGGTACCTCGTCGCGCAGCCGGGCAGCGACGGCCACGGACCGCGCACGTATCGCATCTCGCGAGTGCGCACGGCCGTGGTGTTGGACGAAACGTTCGAGCGGCCGGACGGGTTCGACCTCGCGACACACTGGGCCGACTACCAGCGCGAGTACGAGCAGCGCATCTTCCGCGCCACTGCGAGGATCCGGCTCTCGGCAGACGGGCGCTCGCTGCTGTTCCTCATCGGCACGGCCGCGGCGCACGCCGGGCATGCGGCGATGGAACCTGCGGACTCCGAGGGTTGGGCGCGCACGACGGTACCCATCGAATCGGTGCGCCACGCCCACCATGCGCTGATGCAGTTGGGCGCCGACGTCGAGGTGCTCGAACCCACCGAACTACGCGAGCTCGTCGAGGGCAGCGCGCGGGCGATTGCACATCGTTACGTCCGGCCGTCGGACCGCGGCCCGGGCTCGACAGCCGGCCCGGGCTCGGAAGGCGGCTCGGGCGCGGGCTCGGCAGCCGACGCAGACTCGGCAGCCGGCCCAGGCTCGGCAGCCGACGTGGGCGCGGCAGGCGGCGCCAGCTCGCCGCCCTGAGCCGGGGCATCGACCGGGAAATCCTCGCGCACCTTTCGCAGGTGCTTGGACATCGACGTGAACAGGAAGTAGCAGGCGACGCAAAGCACGAGGATCACGGCCAAGCCGATCGGCCCGGACTTCTTGTTCTCGCCGCCGGCAAGCAGCACGCCGGCAAGCACCGCGCCCGTACTCACGCCTGCTCGCCATTGCGGAGGCCCGCGAACAAGTCGTCCTCGGGGATGGTGGAGTCGACGAGGGATCGGGCCAACTCGAACTCCTCGGTCGGCCACGCCTCGCGCTGCAGGTCCAGCGGGACGGCGAAGAACCAGCCCTTCGGGTCGACTTGGGTGACGTGAGCGAGCAGGGCGGCATCGCGGCGCTCGAACCAGTCGGCCACGTTAACCCGTGTCGTGATCTTGGGCGGGCGAAACTTCTCGGTCATCTCTCGGATGCGCTGACGGCGCTCCTCGAACGGCGACTCGAGACCGTGCGCAATCAGGGCGGCATGCAACGCCTCGAAACGCTCCGGGCTGAAGCCGACGTCGTAGTAGAGCTTGAGCGGCTGCCATGGCTCGCCGGCCTCGGGAAAGGCGTCGGGGTCGGGGGCGGCGTCGAATGCGGCCACGCTTATCTCGTGACACCGGATGTGGTCTGGGTGCGGGTAGCCGCCGTGCTCGTCGTAGGTGGTGATGACGTGCGGCCGGAACGAACGGATCTCGGCGACCAGCCCGGCTACTGCCTCCCCGAGCGGCACGAGCGCGAAGCAGCCATCGGGAAGCGCGGGCAGCGGGTCACCCTCGGGCAGCCCGGAGTCGACGAAGCCCAGCCAATGCTGCTGCACACCCAGGATTTCGCGGGCATGCGCCATCTCTTTACGCCGGATCTCAGCGATCTCCGCCTCGATCTCGGGCCGATTCTGCAACGCCGGGTTGAGGATGCTGCCGCGTTCACCGCCGGTGCAGGTCACGACCAGGACCTCGACGCCCTCGTCGACGTAGCGGGCCATCGTCGCGGCGCCCTTGCTCGACTCGTCGTCGGGGTGCGCATGCACGGCCATCAGGCGCAGCGGTTCGGTGCTCACACGCTCCATTGTCGCTGATACGTCGGGGGCCGCCGCGTCCGGTCAGCCCTGCCGGGCGCGAACCCACGACGTGACGTTGGGTCCCCGCCACGGACCTGGTGCGGTCGGCGTACTTCGCTTATTCCACACGCGCGATGTTACGTTCGATGTCCCGTTCGTCCGACCGACCACTGGAGTCACGCGTGTCCACCACCGATGGCGTCACCGTCACCTGGCTCACCCAGGACGCGCACGACCGCCTGACGCGCGAGCTGGACGAGCTGATTGCCAACCGCCCGGCCGTCGCCAAGGAGATCAACGACCGGCGCCAGGAGGGCGACCTCAAGGAGAACGGCGGCTATCACGCCGCCAAGGAGGAGCAGGGCAAGCAGGAGCTGCGAATACTGCAGTTGCAGGAGCTGCTGAGCGAGGCCACTGTCGGCAACGCGCCCGTCAGCCCCGGCGTGGCTGGTCCGGGCATGGTCGTGCAGGTCCGCTTCGATGATTCCAGCGGGGACGATGCGATCGAAACGTTCCTCATCGGCTCCCGCGAGGAGACTGAGACCGCCGGCGTACAGGTCTATTCGACCGCGTCGCCGCTCGGTAAGGCCCTGACGGGCGCGCGGGAGGGCGACACCGTCAGCTACGACACACCCACCGGCAAGACCATGAAGGTCACGCTGGTGTCCGCGAAGCCATTCCCCGGCTGACAACTTCCGCGGGCGCGACACACCAGGTACTGTTCGCGCTTCGCAAGAGCTGCCAAGATCGCCGCATGGCTGGTCACCGACTCATCGCCGGCACGGTGCTGCTCGCGGCACTCGCAGCCTGCTCGTCCACGCAGAGCGGATCCGGGTCACGCCTGTCGACACCGGGCGCGGCGAGCAGCCCGTCGAGATCGGCAGTCACTGGCGGCTCGGACTCAGGAAGCACATCAGCGCCGTCCAGCGCGGCCGCGACATCCGCAACCGGGACGTCTGCGGCGAGCACCGCGGCGCAACCAGCACCGATCCACCCGCTGCGCACGGTGACCGTCCGCGCCGACACCGCCACCTATGTGATCAAGATCTGGGTCAAGACGGACGACACCAACTGCGCCGGTCACCCCTACGGGGTCCCGGTGATCACTTACCTGAATGCTCATCCCTGCCGCAGTCTCAGCCGGCTGCTCGCCACCACCGTCGTCAACGGCAAGGCCGTCGGGTTTGCCCAGTCGATCATCGGCTTCCTCGGCCGCACCCCGCAGGTTTACACA
>JBHEMN010000181.1:0-13629 GCA_046262575.1 Jatrophihabitantaceae bacterium | reverse complement strand
GGAGGAGCTGGAGCCATACGACGCGACAGAGATCGGGAAGCTGCTCTCCGCCGCTCGGGGGCGACGAAACGGTGCGCGTTGGTCGCTCGCCTTCCTCGGCCTGCGACAGGGCGAGGCGCTCGGCCTGCGCTGGTCGGATGTCAATCTCGACGCCGGCGAGCTCCGCGTTCGCCACGCCCTGACCTGGCTCCCGTGGCAGCACGGATGCGCTGCCTCGACCGCCGAGTCCGTCTGCGGCCGACGCCCATCGTCGTGTCCGCGTCGACACGGAGGCGGCGCGCACATAGGCCCACCGAAGTCGAGGGCCGGCCGCCGGACCATCGCACTTCCCGAACCGGTCGTGGCCGAGCTGCTCGAACAACGCCGCCGGCAGGCGGCCGAGCGTCTTGCCGCCGGACCGATGTGGCACGACCACGGCTTCGTGATCACCAATCACACCGGCGGACCGGTGGATCGCGGCACCGACACGCGCGACTGGCTCGACCTGGTCGAGCAGGCCGGTGTCCGGCGGCTGCGGCTGCACGACTGCCGTCACTCGGCAGCAACGGCCCTTCTCGTGCTCGGTGCTGACGCTCGCGTGCTCATGGCGACTATGGGCTGGACCTCGATGGCCTTGGTGCAGCGCTATACCCACATGGTTCCGGAACTACGCCGCGATGTCGCCGAGCGCCAGGCGTCCCTCTGGCTCCGATCCGCTGGCGAGTGAGGCTAGCGACCAGCGCCCGCCGACTCGCTGGGTTCGACGAATTCGCACTTGCAGCTTGGGAATTGGCTCCTGTAGCTGGTAATCCCCTATATATGGGATTCAGCGAGGCTCAGTGTCCTTTTTGCGCCCTGTCTGACCGCACTTTTCTCCCGATAGTGGCACGCGAATGGCACGCAGAGAGAGCCTCCCGACTCGCTGGAGGCGGGCCCATGGAAGGCACGCGCTGGGAGGCCCCACCACTTGCGCATGCGCGTCGCGCGGAATCGGCTTCGCGGCTGCCGAGCGGAGCGGCTCACCGGTTGATGCCGGCAGCCGGCGATTCACATGAACCTGCGGGCCGCCGCTGTACGTGGACATCGCGCGGACCGCGCTCTTGATACTCCCGACGAATATCGCTAACGTTCGTTGGCGAAACTCGATCACTGGATGGGGTCATGTCACACACCGAGGCCAAACACCCAGTCAGCGCGGTTCTCGCCGGCCCCTACGGGCATCCCTTCCACCCGATCCTGGTCACCGTGCCGATTGGAGCCTGGGTCAGTGCGTTGATTTTCGACATCAGTTCCCACATCGTCGACAACCCGGGGTTCCTCAGCCAAGGAGCTGAGTGGCTCATTGC
This sequence comes from Jatrophihabitantaceae bacterium, assembly GCA_046262575.1. Taxonomy (GTDB): domain Bacteria; phylum Actinomycetota; class Actinomycetes; order Mycobacteriales; family Jatrophihabitantaceae; genus QHCC01. Next base: position 12,304 of record JBHEMN010000181.1, on the reverse strand, counting down.
CATCGGCGTCCTCGGGGCGCTCGCTGCGGCGATGGTCGGTTTCCTGGACCTGTTCGCCATCCCGGCCGGTACTCGAGCTTTTCGTACCGCGCTGATCCACATGAGCTTGAACCTCGCGATCACCGGCGCGTATGTCGGCAATTTCTTCTGGCGGCACAGCACCTACACCGACGGTCGCGCCGTGCCCGGCGGCCCGCTCGCTTTGGCCGTCGTGAGCCTGGCTGTGCTCGGTGTCTCGGGTTTCCTCGGCGGAAAGCTTGCCTACCACTACGGCGTCCGGGTAGCCGATGAACAAACCCAGGCCGACGGCTACAGCCAGGACCCCACGCGCGCTCAACACGCAGCGCGGCCCACCACCTAGCTCGATTCCCAACAGGAGGTCTTCGTGGATGTCGCAGCGCTCATTCTCTGGATACTGACCGCCGGTGGCGGATTCGTCCTGCTGGGGACGTGGGTCGCCAAGGGCGGCGCGCGCCGAGGCGGCGCCGGTAGCCGCTTTCCTGTGCCGTTGATCTTCGGTCACTTTCTTTTGGCCGCCGTGGGCCTGGTGCTTTGGATCGTTTACGTGGCCGCCGACAAGGACGGAATCGGCTGGACCGCGTTCGTCCTGCTCGCAATCGTCGCCCTCCTCGGCTTCACCATGTTGGCCCGCTGGATACCGACCTACCGAAGCACCCGCGACCCCGGTCGTGCACCCGCGTCGGCGGCGGCGTCCCCTGGCGCCGCTCCTGCGGCGGCGACCACGACCGTCGCCGACGGACCGGCCGAACGCCATTTCCCCGTGGCGATCGTCGTAGGCCACGGCCTGCTCGCAGCCACCACCCTGGTCCTGGTCCTCCTCACAATGGTCGGTGTTGGCGGCAGCTGACTTTCTGCGCTGAGACACGACCGGCGGCCGGCGCACCCCCGTGTCGCTTGATCTGCAGGGCGCCGGTCTTCCGACTGTTCGCGGTGTGTTCGTCGCGGGCCTCGGCATGGACGGGAGAAGCTGATCAGCCGCGCACCGCGCTGACAATGCTGTAGGTGCCGAGCGCGACCATGACGACTGCGGCCGCGCGGGTGATCCGCATGAGGGGAAGCACGCGCAGAAGGGTCTTGCCGCCGAGGATGGCGAGCAGGCCGACGGCCCACAGCCCGAGGACCGCGCCGATGCCGACCGACACAGGGCTTCACTAGAGGACGCGTCGACCGTTACGCGGGTCCTCGCCCACAACCAATTGCCCGGACTTTAATCATGTATTGCGAGCGCCTGATGTAGCCGGTCAACCTTTCTGGGGCAAGTTTTCTCGGGCCCAGATCGCGGCGGAGGTGCGGTCGGTGACGCCGATGCCGCGGAAGACGCTGCCGAGATGCACCTTCACGGTGCTCTCGCTGATGCCGAGTCGGCGGGCGATCTGTTTGTTGGCCATGCCCTGCGCCGCCAGGCGCAGCACTTCGATCTCGCGCGAACTCAGTCCCCGCGCCGGCGACGGCGTGCGCGCGGGCAACAGCGCGCCGGCAACCCGGGGGTCGAACGGTGAGTGGCCGGCGGCGGCGGACCGGACGGCTGAGAGCAGTTCGTCGGGCGCGCAGTCCTTCAGCAGGTAGCCGGTCGCACCGGCGGCGATGACGTCGGAGACCCGTTGCCGATCAGAGAATGAAGTCAGGGCCAGCACCCTGGTATTGGGCCGATCGGCCAGCAGTTGGCGGGTCGCACCCACCCCGTCGAGCACCGGCATGGAGAGATCCATCAGGACGACGTCGGGTTGGGCAGTCCGCGCGATCTCGACGCCGGCGGCTCCGTCGGCCGCTTCGCCCACGACGTCGATGTCCCCGGCTGCTTCGAGCAGCGTGACCAGACCCGCCCGCACGAGCCGGTGGTCGTCGACGACGAGCACCCGGATCATCGGCGCGGCACCGTCAACTGCAGGGCCGTGCCCGCGTGGGCGGGCCGGGCGAAGGCGAGGCCGGCGCCGGCGCGCCGGGCGGCGTCGGCCATGAGCTGGAGGCCGAAGTGGCCCTCCTCGCGCCCGAACGCGGCGGACGGTTCGAAGCCGCGCCCGTCGTCGATGACCTCGAGGAGCGCCCATTCGGGATCCAGCGCGGCCAACCGGATCGTGGCGCGGTCCGCGCCCGAATGCCGGACGACGTTGCGCAGTGCTTCTTGGGTCACGCGGAAGATCGTCTCCTGCGTAGGCTCGGGCAGGGCGTCGGCTACTGGCTCGTCGATATCGACCGTGACCTCGGTGCCGGCTGAGGTGGTGGCCCGGGCGAGATCGCGCATCGCGACGGCCAGTCCCGACGTGTGCAGGCTCGGCGGATAGATGTCGACGAGCAGCGAGCGTAGGCCGGCGATGCTGTCGCGGACGGTGCCGGCCACGGCCAGCAACCCGGTCGCCAGTTGTGGGTGACCCGCGGCGGCGGCCTGGTCGGCCTGCCCGGCCGCGGTGAACGACGCCGCCGCGAGCTGTTGCACGACGCCGTCGTGCAGCGTGGCGGCGATACGACGGCGCTCGTCGGCCGAGGCGTCGAGAGCGCGCCGCATCAGCAGTTCGCGCTGCTGGCGGGCCCTCCGGGCCCGGACGAGCAGCGCCCAGACGAGCGGGACGAGCAGGATAAGCAGCGCGGCCAGGCTGCTGAGCATCACGCCGGCGAAGCCGCGCCAGAGCTGATGGCTGCGGGCGGTGACGCTGTCATAGCGGAAGTACGTCTCGAATAGGAGCGGGTGACCGTCCGGAGTCCACACGGGTCGGTACACCTCGAGCAACTTGCCATCATTGCGTTCGAACTGGTTCTCCGGTCGCCGCAGATCGCTGACGTCGGCCTCGAGGCGCGGCCGGCTGAAGGCGGCGCGGGCCTCGGCCTCGAGCGGAAACGTCATCCCGATCAAGCGCGGCTCGTCGGAGTACAGCACCGTTCCGGCCGCCGTCCACACCTTCACACGGATCAGCGTCGGGTTCAGCACGCGCGAGCGCACAAGCGGATCCAGCACCTTGCGAGCAGCCGCCGGGTCGCTCGGCATCGCGTCAGTCAGGGCCGGCTGGACAAGCGACTCGGCCACAACGTCGGTCAACTGCGCCACGTCGTGGACGGCCTGCTGCTCGGCGATCCGCCGACTGACGAGTGATCCGGCGACGCCGACGACTACCGCGATGACGACCGCAGCCGCCGCGATCGGCACCACCACCCGGCGCATCCGCACCGGCCGGTCGACCGTCGCGGGCGGCCCCGGCGCCACCACGGTGAACGGAACCACCCGCTGCTCAGCCGTCGCCGTGTCCGCCATGGCCACCGATGCCGTCGCTGCCCGAACCGCCGCCGGATGTGCCGCTGCCACCACCGGAGCCACTGCCCGAGCTGCCGGTCCCGCTGTTGCTGCCGCGGTCGTCGCCCGGTTCGGGCTCGGTGGACGTCCTCGCGCCGCCGTCATCGTCGCCCGGTTCGGGTTCCTGTGACGAGGTGCCGCGGTCGTCGCCCGGTTCCGGTTCCGGTGACGAGGTGCCGCGGTCGTCGCCCGGTTCCGGTTCAGTGTGGCGGCTGATGCCGCCGCGGTCGTCGCCCGGTTCGGGTTCCTCTGACGAGGTGCCGCGGTCGTCGCCCGGCTCGGACGGGCGGCTGGGCCGGCTACTCGACGTCGCGGAGCCGGATTCGCTGCCGTGGTCGTCGATGAGCTGGGGCGGATGTACCTGGGCTGGGACCCGGATCGGGATCTGGTGGCTGAAGGAAGGGTTGTGGGTGAGACCGGCAACGGCGGGGGCCGCGGCGACGCCGCCCGCGGCGAGGACTCCGGCCGAGATCAGTAGCAGACGTTTCATGATGCGCTCCACGTGTTCGTCGGGTCGTTCAGTGACGAGACCTTTCTCGCGCATCCTGGGTCGTACTCGACATTGGCCGATGGGCCTAGTACGCGTCTTAAGCGAGATGGACCGGTCTAGTTCGATCGGCCACCTGCGGATACGAACGTGTGACCCGAATGGTTCACGGCGTCAAACCACAGCATTCGAAGGAGCTCGGCGGGGACCGCCGATTCTCCCGCTCGATCACCATCGAAGTCGTCGTCGCCGCAGTGAATGCGTTGGTCCCTGAGTGGATAGGCGAAGGCGTCGCCACGGTGGGAGACGGGCACGATCACGACCTACGGCACCACCGGTCAACCCCCACCACCCTCCCCGGTCGGTTGGGCGGCAGGTGAGGCGTTGGCGGTCAGCTCGGATCGCCCTCGAGTCTGGCGGCGCCGCCATCGCATAGGGCGGCCCTTTGCGGACGACCTCGCGTACGTCGTTCAACCTGCGCACCGAGCCGTAGCGCGGGCCGAGGTCTTCAGTGGGCGGTGATGACCCATACGTAGGCTTGAACGTACGGTGCGCCGGCGCCGGTGAATTCGAGGACGAAGGTGTAGGTGCCGGCTTTTTGGACGGTGCCGGCGAAGAAGAACTCGCCGGGGCGCAGGTTGTTGATCAGCGAGATTCCGGGCGGCAGCTGGCCGGACTCGACCTGTCCGATGCCATTGGCGTAGAAGCCGAGCGCGCCGTGGGTGTCGCCGACGGGCAGTGGGGCGAGGCGCTGATTCTGGGTGCCGTGAACGATCGTCGTGTCACCAGCGGATCGGGTGACATCAAGGATGGTAGACGGGCCGCGGTTCTGGAACAGCGCTGAGATGCCGACCGCGACGGAGCCGTTTTGGGCGATGACGTGGACTGGGAAGGTGACGCTGGTGGCGCCGGCCGGAATGAACACGCTGGCCGGTACCGTCGCTGATTTCGCGTCACTGGTCGACAGCGGGATATTCACTCCGCCTGCCGGCGCGCCGGTGGTGGTGGTGATCGTTCCCGTCGCTGTTCCGGCGCCGGTGACCCGCCCCGGAGCGACTGAGATCGACTGCAGGTCGAAGGGTGGCGGCGGGGTTGGCGTCACGGTCAGCTGTACCGACTTGGAGACGCCTCCCTCTGACGCGGTGATCGTCACCGCGGTCGCGCTCTGTACCGGTGCGGTGGTGACGTTGAACGCGACGCTGGTGTCGCCGGGCAGGAAACCAACCGCATTCGGCACGGAGGCCAGCGCCGGGTTGCTGCTCTGCAAGGCCACCGACACCGCGTTGCCCACCGCGGGCACCGACACCGACACTGCGCCCGTCGTGCCCAGGGCCCCGTCGGCCGTCGGCGCGGCCAGGGAGAGGCTGCTGAGTATTCGGGTGGGCACGATCTGCACTTGTCCCGTGACCGTGACGGTCCCGACGCTCGCAGTGAGATGCACGATCGTCGTTGCCGGCACTGCGCCGGCGGGGACGGTGATCGTGGCCGAGCCGAGACCGGCCGGCACCGCCACCGTCGCGGGAACGGGCAGCGCGGACGAATCGCTGGTGAGAGCGATGGTGGCGCCGCCGGGCGGCGCGCTGGCCTGCAGCGATGCGGTTACTGTGACCGTGTCGCCGCTGGCCACCACCGACGGGAACGCCTGAACTCCGGCCACAGCTGGCGCGCTCGCGGGCGCCACCGTCACTGAGAACGAGGCGCTGTCGGTGCCGTGGGACACCGTCACCACCGCGGACGTCGGCGCCGACACCGCGTTGGCGGTGACGGGGAACTGGGCGTTGAAAGAACCAGCGCCCACGGATACCGACCCCGGCACCGTGACCGCCGTCGAAGAGGACGTGACCGTCAGCGTCGCGCCGCCAGCCGGCGCAGCCGGAGAAAGCACGACCTGAACGAACGTCGACTCACCGGCCGTGAGGCTGGTGGTGTCCGGCGCCAGTTGAATCGCCGGGGTCGGCGGCACGGGCACCCCACCCCCACCACCTCCACTGCCGCCTCCCGATGCGTAGGCGGGCGTCGCTCCGCCGACCACGAGGCCGAGCACAGCAGCTAGTGGAATCAGGCGGCGGAACGACATAGCGACCTCCAGGTCGACAAGGTGTCTGCTGTGATACGGCGTGGCCCGAAGGCAGGTTCATCCGACTGGGAAGATCACCACAGCGACCGAAACAGACCCTCAGCCGTCACCAGTACTAGCCGCCACTAGACAAACGGACTACGACCCGCAAGCGGGTTGCGTGCAGGAAGCCGCCGAGCGCGAAAGCCCCCCGGAAAGGCCGACTCAGCTGTCCGGACGGCCGCCCGGGTGTTGTCGGCTCGCGCCGCAGCGTGCGACTGTCGTGCCGAGTGCAGGCCGTTGGGGGCAGGCCAGCCGACGGCCTAGGCGCGTCGCCGGGCGGAAGGAGGGACCGTGATGGCGGACAGCGGTACTGCGGCGGGGCTCATGCCGGCGGCCTTCTTCGGCCACGGCAGCCCCATGAACGCCCTCGAGGTCAACCGCTACACCGCTGCATGGCGAGCGTTCGGGGAGTCCGTACCGCGGCCCCGCGCGATCCTGGTGATCAGCGCCCACTGGTACATCGGCGCGACCGCCGTCACGACAATGCCTCGACCGCGCACCATTCACGACTTCTACGGCTTCCCGCAAGAGCTCTTCGACGTTGACTACCCGGCCCCCGGCCTACCCGAGCTGCACGACGAGGTCGCCGGCATCGTGAAGCCGACCTGGATTGGTGAGGACGTCGACAGCTGGGGCATCGACCACGGGACCTGGTCGGTGCTCGTGCATGCGTTTCCGGACGCGTCGATCCCAGTGGTGCAGCTGAGCATCAACGCCGACAAGCCGCTGGACTACCACCTCAACCTCGGCGCGAAGCTGGCGCCGCTGCGCCGGAGTGGCGTGCTTGTCGTGGCGAGCGGCAATGTCGTCCACAACCTGCGCGGGGTGGACCGCAACCTCAAGGACGACGGCTTCGACTGGGCGCAGCGGTTCGACGACGACGCCAAGGAGCGCATGCTCACCCTCCCCGACCGAGTTCGCGACACTCGACGCGCACCCCGATTACCGCAGCGCCGTCCCGACGCCGGATCACTTCATACCGGCGCTGTACCTCGCCGGGCTTGCCGGGGCCGCGGGCGACGAGACCGCATCGGTATTGGTGGACGGGTACGCGTACGGGTCGCTGTCGAGGACGGCCTACACGCTCGGCCTCGATTGCAGTCGTCCTCACCAAACAGGCGGCGTTCCGCAGCTCACCGCCGGAGTGCCGGCTGACGGCTCTAACACCTGAGCCAGCCGCCGACGCTCCAAAGGCACGTCGCGGTCAGCTCCACTCGGCAAACGGCGGCTGCCATCCGCTCGAGCACGCGCGTCGTGACATGGCGCACTCCGAGAGCTCCTCGGGGCTCCCGTGGCGTCTCACGCGCCCGGTCTGTTGGCGCCCCACCAGGGCTCGTCGGCGTACGGATAGTGAGCGCGGTCGCCTCGTCGCCAGGCGGCAAGGAACGCCGTGAAATCGTATCGGGGGTGGAAACCGAGGTGGGTACGAGCCGCTTCGACGTCGTACACGACGCCGCCCCAAATCAAGTCTTGGAGTTTGGCGCCGTTGGCGAGGACGTCGTCTGTTGTTCCCGGCCAGCGGCGGTCCAGCGCCGCGGGAAGGTCGGCCGCGAGAAGTTCCACATCCTCTCGCAAACCGTTGTCGGACATGATGTTGAACGCGGCAAAGCCGTGCTGCGGCTCATGCTCGAGCGCCAACGCGACCGCCTGACCCACGTCTCGGTCATCAACACCGCCGAAGAGCAACCGGAATCCGTACCGCTCGAACGTCTCGGGAACGAACATGCCCAACCGCAGCGCCACCGTGCTCATTCCATGAAGGTCGGCGTGGAAGCGGGCAGTCTGTTCGCCGATGACCTTCGTCAGGCCGTAGAGATCGTTAGGCCGCAGCGGAGATTCCTCGGTGATGATCGGCCAGCGGTCAGGTGACCCGGCCCCGATGCCGTAAACGGCCATGGAGGAGGCAAGCACGATTCGTTGCACGCCCGCGTGTCGCGCGGTGTCGTAGACGACGAACGTGCCGTCGACATTGATCGACCAAAAATCTTGCGCTGACCAGCCGTCAAGATGAATCCCGTGCAGCGCAGCGCCGTGCACAACGACGTCCACACCCGACATCGCTTCCGCCACATCACCGCGGTCGCGGACGTCCCCGATCACGGTTTCGTGGCTGCTCGACAATTCCCGCGAATCGAACAGCCGCACCTCGCACCCAGCTTGCTCGAGGATCGGGATGGCAGCACGACCCAGATTGCCACCCGCTCCGGTGATCAGCACCCTCACGCGCAACTCTCCTCCCAACCCGAATTCATGACTATGTCACTGGGGCCGCGTGCAAATAGATCGGCACCGCCGTCCAGACACACTTCTCCGCTGACGGCTAACCGTCATGTCCCATCGTCGCGGTAGCCGCGGCGCGGCGGACCACAGTTGATTCAGGCTGCCCGTCCGAGGTCCGTCCTCCTCGGACGAGACGTGGCGGCAGCTGCGAGGCTCTAGTGATTTCGCTCCATGCTGGACGCCACGGTCTTCGGGCTATCTCCGTCGCCGAACTGCCCGATAAGACCGCCGTCGTCGGCCTGGTGCTCGGCACGCGGTCCCCATGGCCTTGGGTGTCACCGGCATCGCCGCTGCCTTTTACTGCCAACGTCGCCTTTGCGATGGCGAGCGGATCACTCCTGACGGTGTTGCCGCGCCGGCGGGTCGAGGCCATCGTCGCGGCGCTCGCTTTACTCGGTGCGGCCCTTGTCTGGCGCGACGGAGCTGAGGACGAATCTGAGGGGAGGCCGCGGTCGCCGAAGTCCTCAACACCTCGGGATTCTGACGTGTCGCGGGTGCCGAGGCGGTCACCGCAGGCCGGGTAGTACGTCCTCGGCGATCGCCTGTGTCTGGGCTGCGAGGTCGGGGCCGGACATCATCAGGTTGAAGCCGGTGAAGCCGAGCTGTCGGAACTCCTGCAGTTGTTCGACGACGTCGACGGCCGACCCGGCCACCTCCTGGTCGGTGGAGCGGGCGGCCGGATCGAGGCGGACAGGGACGTTGTAGACGCAGCGGACCGCATCGGCCCGGCGACCAACTGCAAGGGCAGCGTCGCTTATTCGCAGCCGCATCTCGGGGATCCGGGCCGGCGGCGCGTGACCGAGCGACGGAATCCACCCGTCGGCCAGCCGACCGGTGACCGCGAGCGCGCGGGGACCGAAGGTGCCGAGCCAGATGGGGATCGTCCGCGCCGGCTTGGGCTCCATGTCCAAATTCGCGACTCGGTACACCGGGCCGGCGTGGCTGAAGCCAGGCCGCGACCAGGCGCCTCGGATGATCTGCACAGCGTCGGCGAGGCCGGCGACCTTCTCGGCCGGTGTCTGTGCCCGGCCCCCGAGCGTGGTGATCTCCTCGTCGGAGTACCCGGCGCCGAGGCCAAGGATGACCCGGCCTCCGGAGAGCCGGTCCAACGACTCGATCGATTTGGCGAGAACCGCGGGGCGCCGGAACGGTACGCCGAGCACTCGGCTCGCCACAGAGATCCGCCTGGTATGAGCGGCGATCCAGGTCAGCAGCGTGGGGGTGTCATAGGCCGGGTGCGTTCCGACCGGGTGATCGCTGGCCGAGACGAAGTCGAAGCCCAGCCGTTCGGCGGTACGCGCGGCGGCCACTGGGTCCTCGCCCGCCGCCGCCGAGGTGGAGATTCCAAGTCCGACCAGCAACGGATTCATCAGCTTGCCTCCGTTGCGCGCCGCACCGACAGCAGCGGCATCAGTTGTTGGACAAGTGGACCGATTCCAAACGCGTACAGGGCGGTCCCGACGCCGCAGGACCCGCCGAGGACGATGCCGAGCGCCAGCGCGGTCACCTCGACCGCGGTGCGGCCGGCTCGGATCGAGTGGCCGCGAGCGGCGAGCCCTGTCATCAGCCCGTCGCGCGGCCCCGGACCTAGACCAGCTCCGACGTAAAGTGCGGTCGCCACGGCGTTCAGCACGATCCCGGCGAGCAGCAGCGCGATTTGTACCAAGAGCCGATGCGGGGCCGCCAGTAGGTCTAGCGAAATATTGACGGTCAGCCCCACCACGACGATGTTGCTCAGCGTTCCGACGCCGGGCCGCTGTCGCAACGGGATCCAGGCCAGCATGACAACGGCGCTGACCGCGATCGTGACCCAGCCCAGCTGTACGTGCAGGTGTCGGGCGAGGCCCTGGTGCAGCACATCCCACGGACCGAGGCCAAGGTTGGCCCGAACCATCAAGGCGAGACTGAAACCGAAACCAGCTAGCCCGAGGTAGAGCCGGACCAGCGGTACTCCGAGACCCGGCTCCTGCGCGGTTACCCGCTCGCATGTTGCTGACATGTCAGTAATCGTAGCAGCTAGCTGACACGTCAGCAAATAGTTCGATAGCATTCCCCCATGGCCCGAACGCCCTGGCTCAGCGCCGAGCAAGAACAGGCATGGAGGCACTATCGCCGGATGCGCACGCTGCTCGACCTGCAGACCGCCCGCGACCTCAAGCGCGACTCCGACCTGTCCGAGGCGGACTACGACGTCCTATCAACACTGTCTGAGTCACCCGACGGTTCGTGGCGCGCCCGAGACCTCGCCGCGCGATTGCTGTGGTCCACAAGCCGCCTTGCCCACCAGGTCGGCCGGATGGAGGAACGTGGACTGGTAACTCGCCGCGGCGTCGACGAGGACGCACGCGCAGCCGTCGTCGAATTGACCGACCACGGCCACGCTGTCCTGCGCGCGGCCGCGCCCCCGCACGTCGAGTCGGTCCGGCGCCACCTCATTGACCTCTTGACGCCGTCCGAAATCAAGACACTCGACCGGATCGCGGCCAAGGTCATCGACCACCTCAGCAGCCACCCATCAACGGGACGACCCCGTCATGTGGGATCGGCTTAGAGGGTCGGGTTCGCCGCGTCATGGTCGGCCGTTCCGAGCAGGCGCCGATAGCGCTTGGCCGTGCGATGCTGGCCACGTGGTGTTCAACATGAATGTCGGGGCGCAATCGATTTCGCTCAGTCCTCGTCACGGCTGAACGAACTCGATGCCGAGCTGCGCGCCAAGCACACCGGCAAACCGACCGGGACATCAAACCCCGCGTCCTCCTCGCTCTCCGGCGAATCGGTGTCAGCCTGCCTGACGCGGAACTGGTGGCTTACGCGGACGCGGTCTCGCGCGGCGAGAAATTTCAGTCACACGCTCACCCTGGTGAGCCCGGCTCCTCGTACGGCCGCGCCAAGCGCCGTCCGTTCACGCCCTGCCCAGCCGATCTCGAGCAGTTCGCGGCAGTGGATGGATGGCGCAGAGGAGCTCGTATGGGCGTGCGCAGAGGACGGGAGTTCGGTCACCCCAGACCGATGCGGCTGCTGCCAATGGTTCGCCGCCAACGTCCGACGTGATCAACGAGGATGTCTGGCTGTTGGAGCTACTGTGGGGAGCGGACTTCAATCCTGGCCAAGCTGAGGTCGGGTTGTCTCATGTAATCGCCGCTGAAGAAATCGTCGTTCGCTGTCGGGTTTGGCGAGGCTGAGCGCTTGGCGGTAGTACACGGCGGCTTCGTCGACCCGGTGCAGGCGGCGGAGCAGGTCGGCCCGGACGGCGGGAAGCAGGTGGTAGTCGACGAGCGCCTGCGAGTCTGCCAGCGATTCGACGATGGCGAGGCCGGCATCCGGACCGTCGGCCATCGCGACGGCGACGGCCCTGTTCAACTCCACTACGGGTGAGGGTGCGACTTCGCGGAGTCGCTCGTACAGGGCGACAATCTGTGTCCAGTCGGTGTCGGCCGCAGCGCCGGCAACTGCGTGGCAGGCAACGATGGCCGCTTGGATCTGGTAGGCCCCGGGGCGCCCACGCTCCATCGTCGCCTTCAGAAGCGCGACGGCTTCCGCGATCGTCGCGGAGTCCCAGCGGGTGCGGTCCTGGTCCTCGAGCGTGACGAGGTCGCCCGCAGTGTCGAGGCGGGCACCCTGCCGCGCGTCGTGCAGCAGCATCAGCGCGAGCAGACCGGCGACTTCGCAGTCCTCAGGCATGAGCGTGGTGAGCAACCGGCCCAGCCGGATCGCCTCGACGGTCAGTCCGTCGCGGATGAAGTCGGCGCCGCCAGTGGCTGAGTAGCCCTCGTTGAACAACAGATAGAGGACGCTGAGCACTGCGTTCGTGCGCTGCGGTAGGAGCCGGGCCGGTGGCACTCGATAGGGAATGCCGGCGTTGCGGATCTTGCTTTTGGCTCGCACCAGGCGTTGAGCCATGGTCGCCTCGGAGACGAGTAGTGCCCGCGCGATTTCGGCAGTGCTTAGCCCGGTGAGAGTTCGCAGTGCCAGCGCTACTTGAGCATCAAGTGGCAACGCGGGATGGCAGCACGTGAAGATCAATCGGAGCCTGTCGTCGGGCACGCCGCTCATCGTGTCCTCGTCGACATCGGTGAGCGCGCCCGGCTCGACGTGCTTGTCCCGTTCACCGACG
>JBHEMN010000180.1:0-13594 GCA_046262575.1 Jatrophihabitantaceae bacterium | reverse complement strand
GCGGTGCGGACCATATCTCCATAGAGTTTCGGCGACCATAGCGAGAGGGAAACGCCCGGTCCCATCCCGAACCCGGAAGCTAAGCCTCTCAGCGCCGATGGTACTGCGCGGGCCACTGCGTGGGAGAGTAGGACGTCGCCGGACACAATGTGTGATGAGGGTCGTTCGGTTCGCCGAACGGCCCTCATCCTATTTCCAGCCAGGGATGGGCGTGATGGCGCAATCAGCAGAGGGAAATAGCAAGCGCACTGGGACCTCGCGCAACCCTTCGGCAGGCCGTCGCGGCGGTCGTCTCCCGCTGACCTCCGGAGCTCCGCCGGCTGGTACTCGCCGTTCAGCGGCCGGGCAGTCCCGGGCCGGCCACGGGAAGGGCACAACGCCTCGGCCTACTGGTTCGGAGCGTGCTCGACTTGCCCGGACCGCAGATCCTGGCAGCCGACAGGACAGTGCGACACAGCGTCCGACAACTCGGCGGGGCCGCGACAGTGAGCCACGCCGTGGCGATGATCAGCGAAAGGGCGCTCAGGCACGAGCCGGTGATCAGTCGAGTGCCGGTGTTCACTCGCGCGCACCAGACCGGACCGGGGGACCCGCGCGTTCCCGCGGTAGTGGTTGGCCGGGGGCGCACGAGGAATCCAGGACCGGACGCCGGCCGAGGCTAGCGTCGCGGGTGCGCGCGGACGAACCGAAGGCGCCCCGTACTCCCGAGCCCCCGTTGCCCGACAACATCGACACCACACTGCTCGAACGCGACGTGCGGGCCGAGCTCAGGGTGCTGACGAAGCTCAATGCCGAGGTGGTGGCGGCTCACCTGGTGGCCGCGGGCCAACTTGTCGATAGTGACCCGCGCCGCGCGTTGGAGCATGCTCGAGCCGCTCGTGGCCGCGCTGCTCGGGTCGGTGCGGTCCGGGAAGCGGTTGGCGTCGCGGCGTATCACGCCGAGGAGTGGGCCGAGGCCCTGACCGAACTGCGCACCGCGCGGCGCATCTCAGGAGACCCGCGAACCCTGCCGCTGCTCGCGGACTGCGAGCGAGCGCTGGGCCGTCCCAACCAGGCACTGCGGATGCTGTCTGACCCCGATGTCGCCAAGCTCGATGCGCAGACGCGTGTCGAGCTATTGATCGTCGTAGCGGGCGCCCGCCGGGATCTGGGCCAGCTCGACGCCGCGCTTGCAGTACTGGCCCGCGGCGGCCTCGATCCCGGCCGCCCGGGCCCCGGCTCGGCGAGGCTCTGGTACGCCTATGCCGACGCCCTGCAAGCGGCTGGCCGCCGGCCGGAGGCCGCGAAGTGGTTCGCCGCCGTGGCCGCGCTCGATGCCGACGGCGAAATGGACGCTGTGGAGCGGGTGGCCGCGCTCCTCTAGCACCGGGTGGTGACACGTGCCGATGCGGCTGTCCACACCCGGTCAGCTCGTCCACAATGTCGGGTAACCGGTACCGACACCACGACCACGCCGGCACGATCCGGGCATGGCCAGCAATGATTTGTCGTCACTGGGTGACAACTACGTCTTTCTGCGGGGTCGGCTCGCCGCAGCTCCCGTCATTCGCCGACTGCCTAGCGGGGACGAACTCTGCACCTTCCGGCTCACCATCCAGCGTCCCGCCGGCCACCGCGCCCGCGTCGATAGCATCGACTGTTGCACCACCAGACTGCGCGTGCGCACCTCGCTCGAACGCGGTGAACCCGGCGATCAATTCGAAGTCACCGGCAGCGTGCACCGCCGGTTCTGGCGTTCGCTGGCTGGGCCCGTCAGTCGGTACGAGGTCGAGGTGATCTCGGCGCGGATCAGCGCTCATCGACAAAGCGACGCATCACGAGCCCGGAGGCGGGCTTCGGGGTGAACAGTGTGGATTTGCGTGGCATCCGCCCCCCGGCCGCGGCGACCGCAGCAACCGCGGCGACGGGTGTCGGACGAAGTAGCACCGCGGTGCCGGCGCAGCGCTGCGCAGCCGAGATCGCCTCCGCGACGCTGTGCGCGTACCCGACCACCTCGACGGTGTCCTCAAGGCCCAAGACGTGCTCCACGAGGGCCCGGTGCAACACCGTGACATCGAGCTGCGCGAGCGAGCGGGGCTCGCCCGACCGCGTTGCCGCTGCGCTCAGGTTGCCTGCCGGGTCGGTAAGCAGGGCGACGCGGGTTCCATCGGTCAACAGCACTGCGAAACCGACGGCCGCTGCGGCTAGCCGCAAGCCGGCGTCGACAGTGGGTACGTCTACCACCCTGCCCAGGGCAGCGGCACTGATGAGCGCGGTGTCCAGGCCCACGGTCCGCAGAACCCGGTGGATGGCATGAACCTGCGGTCCGTAATTCGAGGAGTCGACCAGCAGGGTCAAGCCGTGGTCCCACGGGCCGCTTCCACGTTCGGCCCGATAGCGCTGTTGAAGTTCGCGATACGTCGCGTATCGGTGATGGCCATCTGCGATCATCGCCCGCCGGGTCTCCAGATCGGCCGCAATGGCTCGGTGGCTCTGTCGATCCGTCAGAGCCCACAAGCGGTGCTGGATGCCGTCCGGAGTTCTCGCCTCGGCGATCGCGGGTTGCGCATCCACCGAACTGACCACCTCCGACGCCGCGCCGCCCCCGTCGTACACCAGGTAGATCGGCTCGAGATTAGCCTGGGTCGCCGCCATCAGGGCGAGACGATCTGCGACGGGGCCCGCCATGGTGTTCTCATGAGGCAGGATTACGCCGTCGGCCGGGTCGCGCAGCTCGACGGCACCGAGCAGCCCGCGGGTTGCAGCGCCGTTCGGATCCTGCATCTCATAGACATACAGCGCGGAATCCGCGTCGGTTGCGAGCAGTCCACGAGAGACGGCGCGTTCCAGGCGATGTGCGGCGTCGAGGTAGGGGTCGCCGCCCTGCACCGTTTCCGGAAGGATGACGCCGACCGCGTTGTCGGGGTCGGTCGCAAGCAGTTGCGCCCGTTCGCTGTCGTCGATGACGTCATATGGCGGGCACAGCAGGCGCCCGAGCCGAGTGGTGTCGACGGCGGGCCGCAATTCCCGAAACGGGCGCAGCGACAGTCCTTCGCGCATTGCGTCTGCCATGGGACGCGATCGTACGCATCGTATGCATCGTGCGATCATGCGACGCGTGACTACGGCGACGACGCCACTCCAGGCGACCCGGGAATCGCTCGCCCGCACGTTCGACGTCGCACTGCTCGACCTCGACGGAGTGGTCTACGTTGGCCCCCACGCGGTGACGGGTGTCCCCGATGCCCTCGCTGCGGTTCGCGCACTGGGTATGCGGCTCGCCTTCGTCACCAACAACGCGGCCCGCCCCCCGGCGGTCGTGGCGGCTCATCTCACTGCGCTCGGCATCCCGGCCGAACCCGTTGAGGTCATCACCTCCGCCCAGGCTGCGGCCCACTATCTCGCGGACCTGTTGGGTGCACAGGCCCGGGTCTTGGTGGTGGGCACGAAGGGTTTGGACGAGGCGCTCGCAGAACGTGGACTCGTTCCAGTTCGCAGTGCCGACGATGATCCGCAGGCTGTGGTGCAGGGGTACTCGCCGGATCTGGACTGGCGGCAACTGGCCGAAGGGGCGGTCGCGATCGGTCGCGGATTGCCGTGGGTGGCGACGAATGTGGATCGGACCGTGCCGTCCCAGCGCGGTCCATTGCCGGGCAACGGGTCCCTCGTTGCCGCGTTGCGCCACGCGACGGGGGCCAACCCGGTGATTACGGGCAAGCCGAACCCCGCTATGCATCTGGAGTCGGTGGAAAGGTCGGGGGCGCAGCGGCCCATCGTGGTGGGCGATCGTCTCGACACCGACATCGAGGGCGCCAATGCGGCCGGCTGCCCGAGCCTGCTCGTTCTCACCGGCGTGACCGCCCCGGCAGATCTCCTGGCCGCCGCGCCCGCCCTGCGTCCGACCTACCTGGCGGCCGACGCGGCTGGCCTTCTCCTCGCACACCAAGCCCCCACGCTGTCCGAGGGCACGGCCCGCTGCGGTGATTGGGCCGCGGTAGGTGACGCGGGCGGTGTAGTAGTACTCGCCCACGAACCCCGTGACGGCGTGCGGCGCTCCACGGACGAGCTCGATGCGCTGCGTACCCTCTGCGTGATCGCCTGGAGCCGGGCCGATGCCGCGGCGGGTGACACTCACCAAGAGTGGCTGGTACGCGGCGCGGATGAGCCAGCAAGCGTCGCCCTGGACGCGCTGGGCCTGAACGGGTGAGGGTCAGAACACCGAGCGCAGCTTGAGCAGGTCGAAGACGCTCGCGTCGATCTTGACCCGTCCGGTTGCCCACGCCGTAGACATCGGCAGCTCGCCGGCGACCAGCTTGAGCAGGTCGTCACTGGTCATCGACATTCGCACCTGTGCATCGGCCTTGGCCACCTGCCGGATGTCGAGCAGCTCACCATCGCGCAGCTGACCGGCGAAGGTCACGTTCAGATCGCGCAGGGTGCAGGACAATGACCTGTCGAGCGACGCCTTCTGCCGGGCGCTCGGGTCGGCGGTGGCCAGCTTGGCTGCCAGACCGTGGAACGCGCGCTCGCACTCCTCGACGCTCGCCATCGTCATCCCCTTCGCGACCGGAATTGCCGCGCGCTTGCTGTCGACGCGCTGGAGAACCGCGTGCCGAGCGGGCTTGCGGGTCGATGCGACGTTACCTCAGCCCGGCGCGCGGTACGGTCTGCTCATCGAGCGAGCCTCGTCGACAGTCAGGAGTGGAACCGATGTCGTCGAGCGAGCATTCCCCACCCACAGCCGCCGGTTCCGCTGGACGAGCAGGGCCGACATCCTCGGCCACACCTGCGCGAATTGCCGAGTGGGTTGCCGCGCTCGACACTGTGAACGGGCTACCGCTAGCCGAGCTGCCACTGGCCGAGCACGTCGAGGCCTACCAACGGCTGCACATGGACCTGCAGGCCGCTCTCGCCGAGATTGACGGCCCGTGACGGCGTCCGGCCGCACCGCAAGCACGCGAGAAACGCCGTTATGCCCAGACGCCTGCAGCGCCTCGACGTCGAGTTGATCAGACGCGGCCTCGCCCGCTCGCGCGAGCACGCCGCCGAGCTGATCTCGGCGGGACGCGTGCAGGTTCGAGGCGTTGCGGCCACCAAGGTTGCAACCAGCGTCAGTGCCGAGACCCCGGTGCGCGTGATTCCGGACAGCCGCGACCCGGGTTATGCCTCTCGGGGCGGGTACAAGCTGGCGGGCGCGCTCACCGCGTTCGCCGACATCCGGATTGCCGGCAGGCGCTGCCTCGATGCGGGCGCCTCCACCGGGGGCTTCACCGACGTGCTGTTGCGGGCCGGGGCCGCGGAGGTGGTGGCGACCGATGTCGGCTACGGCCAGCTTGCCTGGGCGCTGCGCAGCGACGAGCGGGTCCGCGTCGTGGATCGCACGAACGTACGCGGCCTCACGCCCGAACTGATCGGCGGACGGGTCGAGGTCACGGTCGCCGATTTGTCGTTCATCTCGCTGCGGCTGGTGTTGCCCGCGCTGGCTGCCTGCACTGAACCGGGGGGCGAGCTGCTGCCCATGGTCAAGCCGCAGTTCGAGGTCGGGCGTGAGCGACTCGGCAGCGGCGGCGTGGTGCGCGACGCACGCCTAAGGGCCGAGTCGGTCGTGAACGTCGCCCGCGCCGGGGCTGAGCTCGGCTGGTACGCGGCCGGCGTCGTGCCGAGTTCGCTGCCCGGACCGTCCGGGAACGTGGAATTCTTCCTGTGGCTGCGCCGAACCGCGCGGGCCATGATCGACGAGGCGCAGATCGCCGAAGTCGTCACGAGGGCAGAGGAGGCGCCGTGAGGTCGGTTCTGCTTGTCGCCCATACCTCCCGCACGCAGATCGGCACGCTCGCGATGCAGGCACGTGCCCAGTTGCAGGCCGCCGGGTTCGAAGTCCGGATGCTCGCCACGGAGTCGCACGCGTGCGGCGACAGGTCGGTGACTGTTGTTGCCGAGGCCGGCGCCGCGCAGGACACCGAGCTCGTTCTCGTTCTGGGCGGCGACGGGACCTTTCTGCGCGCCGCTGAGCTCGCGCGTCCGGCCGGCGTGCCGATGCTCGGGGTCAACCTCGGCCACGTCAGGTTCCTAGCCGAGGCCGAACCGGACGCGCTCGCCAGCGCAGTCGAGTCCATCGTCGCCCGCGACTACACCGTCGAGGAACGGGTCACCGTCGATGCGGAAATTTCCATCGACGGCGCACGCTGCGGCGACGCCTGGGCGCTGAACGAGGTATCGCTGGAGCGCACCAATCGCGAGCGCATGCTCGAGATTGCAGTCGCTGTGGACGGGAGACCGCTGCTGCGCTTCGGTTGCGACGGCGTCCTGTGCGCGACCCCGACCGGATCGACTGCCTATGCATTCTCGGCGGGGGGCCCGATCGTGTGGCCCAACGTCGATGCCCTGCTCGTCGTGCCCAACGCGGCACACGCACTGTTCGCCCGTCCGATCGTCGTCGCCCCCAGCTCTACGGTGGACATCGACCTGCAAAGCCTGGGCCACGAAGCGATTCTCAGCTGCGACGGACGGCGCTCGCTCGCGGTGCCATCCGGAGCACGGGTGCGGGTTCGCCGCGGTGCTCAGCCGATCCGGATCGCGCGGCTCGCCCAGTGGAGCTTCACCGAACGACTCGTCACCAAGTTCCAGCTGCCGGTGCGCAGCTTCCGGGAGGCAGCTGGCTCGCCTGCGGACGAACCCATTGCCGAATAGCGGCAGCGGCCGGTCCCCGGGCGCCGTGAGACTGCGGCGGGCCAGCTAGCCTGCCTCACGTGCTCGAGGAACTGCGCATCCGCGGGTTGGGCGTCATCGACGACGCCGTGCTCCCGCTCGGGCGCGGCCTCACCGTCGTCACCGGCGAAACCGGGGCTGGCAAGACCATGGTCGTGACGGGCCTGCTTCTGCTGTTCGGCGGGCGGGCCGAGGCGGCCCGGGTCAGAACCGGGGTGGACCGGGCCAGTATCGACGGTCGGCTGGAGGTCGAGGCCGGTTCGGCCGCGGCCAAGCGGGCCCGGGCTGCGGGTGGCGACCTCGACGAGGGCACCGGGCTGGTACTGCGGCGCGATGTCAGTGCGGCCGGGCGCTCGCGCGCTTACGTGGGCGGTGCCGCCGTCCCGGTCGCGGTGCTCGGCGAACTGGCCGAGCGCCTGCTCGCCGTCCATGGGCAGTCCGACCAGCTGCGGCTGACGCGCCCCGGGCACCAACGCGCGGCTCTGGACCGCTTTGGCGGCTTCGACCTGGATGACTACGCCGCGGCCTACGCGCGCTGGCGAGCGGCCGTGGCGACTCTGGCCGAGCGCACTGAGCGAGCGGGCGAGCTGCGCCGCGAGGCAGCTGAGCTCGGCCACGGCATCGCCGAGATCGACACCGCGGCGCCACAAGCCGGCGAGGACGCGGATTTGGCTGTGCTCGCGACGCGGCTGGCCCACACTGACGCCTTGCGACTCGCTGCGCGCACCGCCCACGATGCCTTGCTCGGCGACCCGGACGACCCCACATCGGACGCGACTGACGCCGGGGCACTTCTGGGCGCCGCCCGCCGGGCCCTTGCGCCGCAGGTCGGCGCGGACCCCGAGTTGGCTGCTCTCGCGGTGCGGATGCAAGAGCTGTCCGCGCTCACCGCCGATGTGGGAGCTGACCTGGGCCGCTACGGTGAGCAGCTCGACGCCGACCCGGCGCGGCTCGCCCAGGTCGAAGCCCGACGTGCGGTGCTCGCGGACCTGGTGCGCAAGTACGCCGGCTCCCCGGGCGCGGGTGTCACCGCGGTCCTCGAGTGGGCCGAGAGGGCACGAACTCGCCTCGGCGAACTCGATGTATCCGACGCGGCGCTGGCCGCTCTCCAGACGGCTCGCGATGAGGCTGAGGCCGAGGCGAGCGCGCACGCGCAGGCACTCGCGGACCAACGGCGCGTTTCGGCGGGAGAGTTGGCCGCAGCGGTCACCGCCGAACTCGCGGGGCTAGCCATGCCCGGCGCTCGGTTCACTGTCGACGTTCACCCCCGTGCGGTCGCGGGGGGCCCGGCGCTGTGTGTCAACGGGCGCAGCGTCGGCGCCGGCCCCGATGGAACAGACGAGGTCGAATTCGTACTCCGAGCGCACTCCGACGCGCCCGCGCTGCCGATCGGTCGCGGCGCGTCAGGTGGCGAGCTGTCCAGGGTGATGCTCGCCCTGGAGGTATGCCTCGCTGATACCAACCCCGTACCGACGATGGTGTTCGACGAAGTCGACGCGGGCGTCGGTGGCCGCGCAGCCATCGAGGTGGGCCGCCGGCTGGCCCGGTTGGCGCGCGATCACCAGGTGATCGTGGTGACCCACTTGGCGCAGGTGGCCGCGTACGCCGAGCGGCAGATCGTCGTCGACAAGCCGCAGTCTGCGCAACAGCCGCACGTCACGGCCAGCGACGTTCGAGTCGTCACCGGGGAGGATCGGATCACCGAGCTTGCCCGGATGCTTGCCGGCAGCGAGTCGAGTACGGCTCGCGAGCATGCCATCGAACTGCTGGCTACCGCGGCCACCGAGCGGGCTGCGCAGCCCGTGCGCTCGCCCCGCAAAGGGCCGAAAAGCCCCGGCTGACTGCGTGGCGCAGTCAGCCGGTCTGTGGAGCGGGTGGCACGATAGGCATTCATGAAGCTGGCAACCAGGCGCCGCCGTTCCGACGCCCCCCCGGGGGTCAGCGGAGTCGCGCGCCTCGACCGCAGCACGAATCGACTGGCTGGGCGCCTCAACCCGGGCGACATAGCCATCATCGACCATGTTGATCTGGACCGCGTTGCCGCACAGGCTCTCGTGGCAGCCAAGGTCGGGGCGGTCGTCAACGCCCAGCCGAGCATCTCCGGCCGGTATCCCAACCTCGGTCCCGATCTCATCGTCGCTAGCGGCATCCCGCTGCTCGACAACGTAGGGGCCGAGATCTTCGCCGCTGTAAAGGAGGGGACGAAAATCCGCCTGAACGGTGACACTGTCTACCTGGGCGACCAGGCCGTGGCGACGGGCATCGCTCAGGACGTCGACTCGGTGGCGGCCCTGATGGTTGAGGCCAAGGCCGGTCTGTCGAATCAGCTCGAGGCGTTTGCGGTCGATACCTCGGAGTACATGAGTCGCGAACGGGAGCTACTGCTCAACGGCGTCGGCGTGCCAGAAGTACGGACCGTCTTCGCCGGCAAGCATGTCCTGGTCGTCGTGCGCGGCTACGACTACAGGGCCGACCTCAAAGCGCTCAAGCACTACATACGAGAGTTCAAACCGGTACTCGTCGGGGTCGACGGCGGAGCCGACGCGCTCCTTGAGGCCGGTCACAAGCCGCACATGATCGTCGGGGACATGGATGCCGTGTCGGATGCGTCGCTCGCGAGCGGTGCCGAAGTGGTCGTTCACGCCTATCCCGATGGCCGCGCGCCGGGGCTTGCCCGGGTGCAAGATCTGGGAATCGACCCGGTGAGCTTCCCGACCTCGGGCACCAGCGAGGACGTCGCGATGCTGCTGGCAGACGACAACGGCGCGGCGTTGATCGTCGCCGTAGGCACCCACGCCACGCTGACGGAGTTTCTCGACAAGGGCCGTTCGGGGATGGCGTCGACGTTCCTCACCCGGCTGCGGGTCGGCGGCAAGCTGGTGGACGCAAAGGGCGTCACCCGTCTCTACCGGAACAGGATCTCCTCCGCTGCGTTGCTGCTGCTCGTTGTGGCAGCGCTGCTGGCCATGATCGCTGCGCTGGCCATCTCTGAGGCGGGCCGCAGCTACCTCCATCACTGCGAGGACGGCTGGAACAATTTGTTCAGCTGGGTACAGGACTTGTTCTCGTGATCTCCTTCCGCTACCACCTGGTCTCGATCGTTGCGGTGTTTCTGGCGCTGGCGCTCGGCATCGTCGTAGGGACCACCGCTCTCAACGGCCCGATCACGACCGACTTGCGCAAGCAGGTCAACACTCTCAAGAGCGACCGTACGATGCTGGCTAATCAAGTAAAGGCTCTGCAGCGCCAGGTGAGTGACGCAGGCCAGTTCGCGTCCTCGTTCGGTGCCCAGTTGGTGCACGGAACTCTGGCGAAGCAGAGTGTGCTGCTCATCGGACTGCCCGGTGCCCGGAGCAGCGTCGAGGACGGGATCACCAGGCAGATCGAGGCGGCTGGTGGCAAGGTCAGCGGACACCTTGAGCTCAGAGACGAGTACGTCGATCCGCGGCGCTCGAGCGATATCACCTCGCTGGTCACGAGCGGCGTGCACCCGATCGGGCTCACGCTGCCCGAAGTCAGCGACGCCGGCCAGCTCGCCGGCGCCTTGCTTGCGTTCGTCCTGCTGGGCAAGGGTCAACGCACTGACCTGAGCCAGGTTCTGAGCGGCTTCTCCGAGCTGCACATGATTTCCGACGCCGGCAAGGACATCGTCCCTTCGATGACGGTCGTCGTCGTAGGCAGCGGCCCACTGGCCACCGCCAACTACGCGGCCGCCGCCGAACTGGCCTTGGTCACCGCGCTGGAGCGCGCTGGTGGACACGTGGTGGTCGCCGGCGACATCGGATCTGCCAGCCAAGCAGGGATAGTGGCCGGCGTCCGTGGCCCGAGCGGGGACAAGGCGACGGTGTCCACCGTCGACAACGCCGACACCGCCATCGGTCAGGTGTCGACCGTGTTGGCCCTCGCTGACATCGTTAAGTCCACGGTGGGGCACTACGGTACGGCCACGACAGCGGATGCGCTGTTCCCCCGACCCGCCAAGTAGGCCACGAACGACGGTCGCCAGGCGCGTCGCAACGCTGATGCGAGCCATGCGCCCAGTCCGTGTTAGCGTGAACTTCCGTGGATCGGATGCCTGCGCCCACCAAACACTTGTTCGTCACCGGAGGCGTCGCCTCCTCACTCGGGAAGGGCCTGACGGCTTCCAGCCTCGGCTCCCTGCTCAAGGCACGCGGACTGCGCGTGACCATGCAGAAACTGGATCCATACCTCAATGTCGACCCCGGGACAATGAACCCGTTCCAGCACGGCGAGGTGTTCGTGACCGAGGACGGTGCCGAAACCGACCTCGACGTCGGGCACTACGAACGTTTCCTCGACACCGATCTGGTGGGCTCGGCGAACGTCACGACCGGCCAGGTGTATTCGACGGTGATCGCCAAGGAGCGGCGTGGGGAATACCTCGGTGACACCGTGCAGGTCATCCCGCACATCACCAACGAGATCAAGGCCCGCATCCGCTCGATGGCCGCACCGGGCCCGGACGGATGCGCCCCCCACATCGTGATCACCGAAATCGGTGGAACGGTCGGCGACATCGAGTCGTTGCCGTTTCTCGAGGCAGCACGCCAGGTTCGGCATGACGTGGGACGCGACAACTGCTTTGTGCTGCATGTGTCGCTGGTGCCCTACCTGGCGCCGTCGGGGGAGCTGAAGACCAAACCGACCCAGCACTCGGTGGCGGCGCTGCGCAGCATCGGCATAACACCGGACGCGGTCGTGTGTCGCTCCGACCGCGAGATCCCGGAGAACGTCAAGCGCAAGATCTCGCTCATGTGCGACGTCGACCTCGAGGCGGTCGTGTCGGCCACCGACGCGCCGAGCATTTACGAGATCCCCAAGGTGTTGCATTCCGAAGGCCTGGACGCCTACGTCGTGCGGCGCCTCGGCCTGCCCTTCCGTGATGTCGACTGGACGGTGTGGGGTGACTTGCTTGAGCGGGTCCTACACCCGCGCGCCGAGGTGACGGTCGCACTAGTCGGCAAGTACGTCGATTTGCCCGACGCCTACCTGTCGGTGTCGGAGGCGCTGCGGGCCGGCGGGTTCGCTCACCGCGCGAAGGTCGCGATTACCTGGGTGCCGTCGGACTCATGCCAGACCCCAGCCGGAGCAGCGGCAGCCTTGGCCGGCGTCGACGGCGTCGTCATCCCCGGCGGCTTCGGGATTCGCGGGATCGAGGGAAAGATCGGGGCGGTGCGGCACGCTCGCGAACGTGCCATTCCCACCCTCGGGCTGTGCCTCGGCCTGCAGTGCATGGTGATCGAGACCGCTCGGCACCTCGCTGGAATAGCGGGCGCGAATTCCGCCGAGTTCGACGAGAACACCCCGCACCCGGTCATCGCGACGATGCGCGATCAGGTTGAGATTGTGGCAGGCAACGCCGACCTGGGTGGCACCATGCGCCTCGGCGCCTATCCGGCGACGTTGCTCTCGGGATCTGTCGTTGCCGAGGCCTACGGAACCACGACGGTGTCCGAGCGACACCGGCACCGCTACGAGGTCAACAACTCCTATCGGGGGCGCCTGGAATCCGCGGGTCTGGTGATCTCGGGTACCTCCCCTGATGGCCGGTTGGTCGAGTTCATCGAGCTTCCCCGCGACGTCCACCCATTCTTTGCCGCGACTCAGGCGCACCCGGAATTGAAGTCGCGGCCCACTCGCGCGCATCCCCTGTTCCGGGCCTTCATCGGGGCGGCGCTGGAGTACAACGCGGCCGAGCGTCTGCCGGTGGAGATCCCGGAGGAGCCCCGCGAGCTCGGCGTCATCGATGCGCTCACGGGCCGGGATGAGGCCACAGCCCGCGATGGGGTCGCGGCGGGTGTGGCGTCGGCGGCGTCGTGAACGCCGACCACGAGTACGCCCTGCTCGACACCGAGGCAATGTTCACCGGCCGGGTCATCTCGGTGCACCGTGACCGGGTACGGATGAGTGACGGCAGCGTCGTCGATCGCGAGGTGGTCCATCATCCCGGCGCGGTTGGCGTAGTAGCGCTCGACGATCAAGGCGCGGTCCTGCTCGTCAACCAGTATCGCCATCCCGTGCGAACCCGCCTTGACGAGTTGCCCGCCGGCCTCCTTGATGTCGATGGCGAACCCGCGCTGGTCGCCGCTCAGCGCGAGCTGGCGGAGGAAGCCGGTGTATCCGCATCGGTTTGGCACGTCCTCGTCGACCTGCTCCCGTCGCCGGGCATGTCGAATGAGGCCATTCGGCTGTTCCTGGCCCGCGATCTCCGACCGGTGTCCGGCGACGAGCGGTTTCAGCCCGAGCACGAAGAGATCACCCTGACCGTCCATCGGATTCCACTGACGGACGCCGTGCGGCGTGTGTACGCCGGCGAGTTGACCAACGCCGCCGCGGTCACGGGCGTTCTCGCTGCAGCTCAGGGCGTGGCGACGGGATGGCCGGGACTGCGACCCGCCGACGCCCCTTGGGCCGCCCGGCCGAGGCACTGACCGCGGTGGCGTCCACGGCAGCCGTGCGCCGGCTCGCGCCGACCACGGTACAGCGCGCCTACCTCGATCACCTCGCCGTCGAGCGTGGCGTTGCCGCCAACACCCTTGTGAGCTACCGACGAGACCTCAAGCGCTACGCCACCTACCTGGACAGGTACGGCGTGGTGTCGATCGAAGCAGTCGACGCGGCCATGGTGAGTGGATTCCTGGCGTACCTGCGCGAAGGTGATGCCGAGCATCCGCCACTGTCCGCGACCTCCGCCGCGCGGGCCGTGGTTGCGGTGCGAGGGCTGCACCGCTTTGCGCTGCGCGATGGACTCGTCGTCGTGGATGTCGCGCGCGAGGTCCGCCCACCGAGGCCCCCACGGCGGCTGCCGAAGGCCATCAGTGTCGACGACGTCGAGCGGCTGCTCGACGCCGCGGGTTATCAGCAGACTGCGCTGGCGCTCCGAGAC
>JBHEMN010000179.1:0-5926 GCA_046262575.1 Jatrophihabitantaceae bacterium | reverse complement strand
GATCGCCGCACGCGGACGCCGACGAGAGGTAGTTCGCATCGCCGCTGTAGGTCGCGACGACCCGATAGGTACCGGCGAGGGTTGGCGTGAAATTGGTCGAGACCGCCGTCGTTCCGGCGGCGTTGAGCGGGTTCGTTGACGTGAACACCGGCACCCCGGTGCACGTTGGGTTCCCGGGACCGAAGACGGCGAACGTCACCGTCCCGGTCGGGACCGGCCCGCCCGCGGGGCGGGTGAGCGTGGCCGTGTCATTGAAGAATGCACCCACCGTGATCGCTGCCGGCGCCACCTGTGTGGTCAGCGACGTGGCGGCTGGGTTGACAGTCACCAGGCTGGCCGCGCTGCCGGAGCTGATGTTGCCACTAGCGGCGAAGGCTAGTTGGCTGGTCTGGAGCCCCGGCGCCGCCGGCGAAGCGTCTTTCGTGGGTGCCCTGAGTACGTTAACCAGGAAATCGATGATGCAGACGGAAGTCGATGTTCCGGTAGGCCCGAGGATGACCGGGCTGCTCGGGATGAATGAATACCTGCCCTGGACCGGGTCGATGAGGGTGATCGCGAAGGTGATGCCCGCGCATGCGGTGCCTGCCTCACCAACTGCCGTCGGACTGAGCTGGAACACGCCGGGGTCGGTCGAGGCTGCCGGGCAGTCGGCGCCTATCACTTGTGTGCCGCAACTCGGCACCAGCGTGATGGCGGTCACGGTCACATTCGACGCTGCGTCGGGGGGGGTCGACGAGTTGATGATCGTCAGGCTGGCGGCCACGTTGGTCTGCCCGACGGTAACGTTGGTGGGGAAGTTGGACCCGACAGAGATGATGGTGGCAGCCGACGCAGCCGGCGCGGCGCCGAGCAGCGCCCCGCCCGTCGCGAGCGCCGCTATGAGGACAACCGAGAAGCGACGCCGCGCCGTCCGCATCATTTCGACTTCTTTCCACTACGTTTGGGCTTAACGAGGGAATGCCGCAACGATGGCCCATTCGCGGGCCCTCTCAGCAATCCGGATCGTAGCGGTAATGCGCATTTCGCGAAACAGTCAGGCATTGCCCGTAGTCTGCTAATCGCCGCTTATCAGTACAAACACATCACCCGCGACCCGTGGCTGACCACCCCACGTGCGCCGTCACCAGCCCGGGAGCCTCCGCGAACCCCTTTCCGGCGGCATATTGGGCTCGATCGACGAACAGCAAAAAGAGCGCGACCCGCGTTCGAGATGCCACTGCAGGTGGGCCGCGATAAGTCCGCTCTCGCGGCGGGACGCGTCGTTGCTCACGTCGGCTGCCGCCAATCGCCCGCGACTCGACGTCACCCGCCGCCGGTGCGCTCAGCTGGCTACGATGTCGAGCCCGGTGAGTTCGTGCAGGTCAGCCCGCCCTGTTCCAATACCGGCATGTCCTGCCGGGCCACGGCGTGAGCGGAAGAACCGCGTTTCAGTGGACGGCCCGCACACAGAGATGTTCTAGGCGCGGTCGACGAGGGGCAGCGAGCGCAGGCCGCGTTCCAGATGCCACTGCAGGTGCGCAGCGATCAAACCGCTGGCCTCGCGGCGGGCAACGTCGTCGCTCGCGTCAGCCGCCGCCCAAGCACCTCCCAACAAGGCCACCATCAGCTCGACGGAGTCACGTTGCGGGCGGGCCGATCCGGTGGGGCGGCAGTTCTCACACACCGCTCCCCCGGCCGCCACGTTGAATGCCGTGTGCGGCCCGGGCGCCGAACACACTGCGCAATCGGTCAGAGCCGGCTCCCAGCCGGCGTTGGACATGGCCCGGATCAGGAACGCGTCGAGGACGAGGCCCGCCGGGTGCACGCGCTCGACCAGGGCCCGCAGGGCGCCCACGATCAGCAAGTACAGGCGCAGCGCCGGTTCGCCCTCCTCGCTCAGCCGTTCCGCCGTTTCGCAGATCGCCGAGACGGCCGTCCACCGCGCATAGTCGGTGGCCAGTTGCGCGCCATATGCCCCGAGCGAGTCGGTCTGGGTGACCAGGTCGAGGCCGCGCCGCCCGCCCGGCGCCTGCTGCCCCTCGGCCAGTCGGGTGTGCAGCTGGACGTCGATGTGACTGCCCGGTTCGAGGCGGGCGCCGAACCTCGACGTCGTGCGCCGCACGCCCTTGCCGACCGCCCGCACCCGGCCGTGCCGCCGGGTGAGCAGGGTGACGATCCGGTCGGCCTCGCCGAGCTTCTGCACGCGGAGGACGACCGCCTCGTCACGGTAGAGCGGCACCCGGCCATCGTCTCACCGTCAGCCGACGACGGCGGCCCGCGACTCGGCCGCTCGCTCACGCAGTTGGGCATGCAGCGCCAGCGCGAGCGCACCCACCAGCAAGCCCGCGGCGATGGTCACGGTGAACGCCATGCGAGCTCCGTACGCGTCGGCCATCCGCCCGACGAGAGCGGCCGCGACACCGTAGCCGATCGAAAGACCCGTCGTCAGCCATGCCATCCCTTCGGTCATCGCCCCGCCCGGGACCACCCGGTCGAGCAGGCTGAAGGACATGATCAACGTCGGCGCAATGCCCAGCCCGACGACGAAGCCGAGCACCGCCAGCACGGCAACGTTCACCGCGGCAAGGAACAGCAGGGGCAGGACCGCGAACACCAGCGCCGACCGGCGAAAACGGTCCAGCACATCACCGCCCCGGGTCCTCGAGCCGTACCCGAACCCCGACACGCCGCTGCCGAGCGCCAGGCAGGCCAGGGTCACACCTGCGAGCGCGGTCGACCCGTGCTGCCCACAGAAGGCCACCATCGTCACCTCGGCACTCGCGAACACCGCACCCATGCCCACCGCGGCGAACACCAGCAGCGGCATCCCGCGATAGCGCAGTGCAGATGGTTGCCGCGGCGTGCCGAGCTCGTGCGCCGGAGGCTCGGTCGAGCGCTGCCGCTGGTGCCCGGTGCGGGTCGAGATCAGCAGTATCAGCCCGAGCGGGTAGACCGCGATCGAGAACCGCATGATGAAGCCGGCCGCGCAGAACGCGGCCGAACCGGGCGCGCGGAACGCCGCGTGGTAGGTGGCGAGCAAACCTAGAAACCTAGCCGATCCAGCTTCTTCGGGTCACGCTGCCAGTCGGCCTCGACGGCGACATGCAGGTCGAGGTGCACGCGGTTGCCGAGCAGGCCCTCGATGCCAGCGCGCGCCGAGGTCCCGATGTGCTTGAGCCGACTGCCCTGGTGGCCGATCACAATGCCCTTCTGGCTGGCGCGTTCGAGGTGGATCGTCGCGAAGATCTCGGTGATCTCCGGACGGCTCTCGCGCGGACGCATCTCCTCGACAGTGACCGCGATCGAGTGCGGCAATTCCTCGCGCACGCCCTCGAGAGCCGCTTCGCGGATGAGCTCTGCGATGCGGGTCTCAGCGTCGTTGTCAGTGGTCACGTCGCCCGGGTAGAGCATCGGCCCTACCGGCAGATGCGTCACGAGCACGTCGGCGAGCAGGCCCACCTGATCGTCGGCGACAGCCGAGACCGGCACCAACTCGGCGAAATCGCCCAGCGTTTCCAATGCCACCAACTGCGCAGCCACCTGCTGACGTGACGCCGCGTCGGTCTTGGTGACGATGGCCACGACCGGCGCCCGCAGTTGCGCCAGTTCGGGGGCGATGAAACGGTCGCCCGGCCCGATCTTCTGGTCGGCCGGAACGCAGAATCCGATCACGTCGACCTCGGCAAGGGACGCACGCACCACGTCGTTGAGCCGCTCCCCCAGCAGCGTCCTGGGCCGGTGCAGCCCCGGCGTGTCGACCAGGATGAGTTGCGCGTCCGCGCGGGTGACGATGCCGCGCACGGCATGCCGCGTGGTCTGCGGCTTGGCACTGGTGATCACGATCTTGGCTCCGACCAGTGCATTGGTCAGCGTCGACTTTCCGGCGTTCGGCCGGCCGACGAAGCAGACAAAACCCGACCGGAACGTCACAGTCCCATCCTCCCATCCCGCATCGCTCGGATTGCGCCGCGCGTTCCCCGCCTGATCTGGCGCAGGTGCCAGATCCAAGCGAGATCAAGTGAACGAAGGGGGGATATGACGCTGACTCGCCGGCAGTTGCTCACCGGTGCCGCGGGGGTCGCGAGCATGAGCACTCTGGCGGCCTGCCCCAGGGCGCCCAAGCGGCCGGGGCAGACTGCTCCGGTGACTCCTGCCGGCGCCACGCGCCACGCCTACGGCACTTATCCGTCGCAATTCGGCGAGCTCTCACTGCCCACCGGCGCCCGCCAGCCGGGAACCGTGGTGATCATCCACGGCGGCTTCTGGCGTGCGCGGTACGACCTGTCTCTCGGCCGGCCGCTGGCCGCCGATCTCGTCCGCCGGGGATATGCCGTGTGGAATCTCGAGTTCCGCCGTGTCGGCAATGGGGGCGGATGGCCGGGCACCCTGGCCGACGTCGCTGCTGGCATCGACCTGCTCGACAGGCTCGACACCGACACCTCGCACGTCGTGACGGTGGGGCATTCGGCCGGCGGGCAGTTAGCAGTCTGGGCGGCCGGGCGATCCGCCCTGGCGGCCGATGCGCCCGGCGCGACACCGCGCGTCCACGTCACCGGCGCCGTCGCCCAGGCCGGCGTGCTCGACCTCGCCACGGCTGCTGACTCCGGGGTGGGGGGAACCGCTGTGGCGGACTTCCTCGGCGGATCCCCGACGGCGGTCCCGCACCGCTACAAGGTCGCCGACCCGATCGGACAGGTGCCTCTGACCTCACCCGTGTTGTGCATCCACTCGCGCCGCGACCGCAGTGTTCCGTTCGCCCAGAGCACCGCCTACGTCCAGGCGGCCACCAAGGCCGCAGGCACCGCGACGCTGCACGAGAGCGCGGGCGACCACTTCTCCCTCATCGACCCGGATTCACCGGACTGGGCGATCGTCGTCGACGCGCTGCCGCGACTGCTGGCGCAATGAACCGATCACGATGCCGGCCCCGGGCGCGCCCGCGGATGGCTGCACGGTTGGGTTGTTGCTAGTCTGCCGACGCGACGGCCAGCCGAGGGGGTATGCCATGGACGCGTGCTGGCGGGTCAATTGGCGCCCGACCCGGGGCTTCCCGCTGGTCGCTGCGGCGACCTTGGCCATCGGCGCGGTGTTGTCCGGGTGCGGTTCCTCGAAGTCTTCCGATTCTCACCCACAGTCCTCCGCAGCCAGGACCTCGGCCGCCGCTACATCCGCTTCGGCGCCCGCCGGCTCGGACGGTGCGGGCAGTTCCGCGGCAGTCCCGAAGGGTGACGGGTGCCAGTACGTCAGCGTGGCCGAGGTTTCGGCCGCCGTCGGAGCCACCGTAACGGCGCAGCCCAATCCGCCGGGTCCGCCGTTCAATGCGCCGTCGTGCCTGTATCACAGCTCCGGAGCGCCGGAGCGTCAGATCGAGGTCCAGGTCCTGACGGGAGAGCAGATCGCGACCGTGCCAGGGCAGACTGCACAGTCCTACTTCAACGCGGCGAAGAACACGCTCACCAACACCAAGCCGATCAGCGGCTTCGGCGACGAGGCTTTCACCGCAGGCTCGATCATCCAAGCCCGCAAAGGCACCACGATCGTCATCGTGAACGCCGGGATCGGCGGCGTCAGCCCTGCGGCCGTGGCGGCGACTCAAACCGTGATGAAGATCGTGCTGTCGCACGTCTGACCGTGCTCCTGCACGGCTCAGGCGCTGACCTCGTCCTTCAGCCCACCGCGGATCGTCTCGCGCAACTCAGGGGTGTCCTCGTGTTGGTGTGAGGCCACGGCGTGCTGGGTCGCGGCATCGAGGACCTCGTCCTCTTCACCCGAGATGGTCAACGTGCACCCTCGCTCGCTCGGCATGTCTCGGCAGTCGGCAACCTTGCGTGTCATGACCTGCTCCTCTCGACGGCTGCGGCCGGGCCGGCAGACCGGGTCGAACAGGTCTGGCCCGCACCGCGGGACCTCATGGACACAGCTTGTCGCGTCGAGCGCCGCAACGCCC
>JBHEMN010000178.1:0-15378 GCA_046262575.1 Jatrophihabitantaceae bacterium | reverse complement strand
GCGCTCCGCCGGCCAACAAACCGACGTTGGACGAACGCGACACCTGCCGGGTGTGGCTGGTGCGAGAACTCGAACTGATGTGGCCGGCTCTGCGTGCGCTCGTGGTGCTCGGTGGGTTCGGCTGGGCGGCGCTCTGGCCCGCGCTGCGCGCAGCGGGTGTGCCGATGCCGCCTCGAGTGCCGCGGTTCGGCCACGGCGCCGAGGTGGAGGTCGACGGCCGCGCCGTCCTCGGTTGCTACCACGTCAGCCAGCAGAACACCTTCACCGGGCGGCTGACCGGCCCGATGCTCGACGCGGTGCTGCAGCGGGCGGCCGAAGCCGCGGGCCTACGAACACCGTGACCGCGCTCGCCCCGCACCGCACCACCGTGCGGCGCCCTGCACCGTTCGCTAGCGTCAAACGCATGGCAGCGCTGAACGAACCCATCCGGATCCTGATCGTCGGCGGCGGCTACGTGGGCATGTACACCGCGCTCGGGCTGCAGAAGAAACTGTCCCGAGCCGCGGCCGAGATCACGGTGGTCGAGCCGCAGTCGAACATGACGTATCAGCCGTTCCTTCCCGAGGCGGCGGCCGGGAACGTCGAGCCCCGCCACGTCGTCGTCCCGTTGCGCAAGCTGCTGCGCAAGTGCACGGTCGTCACCGCCGCCGTCAGCGCGATCGAGCACGCACGCAAGGTCGTGACCGTCCAGCCGAGCGAGGGCGAGTTCTACGAACTGGGCTATGACCTGCTCGTCGTCTGCCCCGGGTCGGTCTCGCGACTGCTGCCGATCCCCGGCCTGGCCGAGGTCGGCATCGGTTTCAAGACCATCGGCGAGGCGATCTACCTGCGCAACCACGTGCTGTCCTGCCTCGACCTGGCTGCGTCGACCAACGCCCGTGAGCAACGCCGCAAGGCGCTCACCTTCGTCTTCGTCGGCGGAGGGTATGCCGGGGTCGAGGCCATGGCCGAACTGCAGGACATGGCCCGCTATGCCCTGCGTTACACCCCCGGCGTGGCCCTCGGTGACATGCGCTGGGTGCTCGTCGAGGCGGCCAGCCGGATCATGCCCGAGGTGTCGGTGCGGCTGTCGTCCTACACCGTCGACCGGCTCACCGAGCGGGCCATCGACGTGCGGCTGAACACCCGCCTGGAGTCCGCTGAGGGCGGGCACATCAGGCTGTCCGACGGTGAGGAGTTTGACGCCGAGACCCTGGTGTGGACCGCCGGTGTGAAGGCGAACCCGATGCTCCAGCAGACCGATCTGCCCCTTGACGACGCAGGCCGGTTGCCGTGTGCGGCGAACCTCACCGTCAAGGGGGTCACGGGTGTGTTCGCCGCTGGTGACTGCGCGGCCGTCCCCGATTTGTCCAAGAACGACCCACACGCTCTGTGCGGTCCGAGCGCGCAGCACGCCGTCCGCCAAGCCAAGACGTTGTCGGCGAACATCGTCGCGACGGTGCACGACGGGACCCTGCGCGACTACCGGCACAAGTTCGCCGGGTCGGTCGCGTCGCTCGGCCTGTACCGGGGGGTCGCCGAGATCTATGGCATCAAGCTGCGTGGGCCGCTGGCATGGTTCATGCACCGTACCTACCACGTATCGCGGATGCCGACCTTCAACCGCAAGGTTCGGGTGGTCTCGGACTGGACGGCAGCGCTGCTTTTCCGCCGCGAGGTGGTCTCGCTAGGCCAGTTGCAGCAGCCACGGACCGAGTTCGAGCAGGCCGCTGGGCAGCGCACTCTGCCTGAAATCTCCTGAGGCGTTACCACCTGAGCTGCGCCGGACGCCGTCGTGCCCCTGACCGGAGATGATCACCGGATCAGGCGATAGAGACGGCACAATGATGGCGACGGGCAGACCCCCGTGGCCCAATTGGCAGAGGCAGACCCCTTAAAAGGGTTTCAGTGTCGGTTCGAGTCCGACCGGGGGTACCGGGCTCGCGCCGACAGCGCCCTAAGAGGTGGGAACTGGGACGCCACTGCGATATCACCCGGGGTGTGGCTAGGTCACCCGCCGCTCTTGCGTCGGAACATGCGGCTGCCGCCGGCCGCGCCACGCTCGCCGTGGATCTTGGATCCCGCCGGCGTCTCGCCCTCGGCGGCGCGGTCGGCCTGGTGAGTTCGCTTGCGCTCGAGGGCCTCCCGGAACTTGGCCTTGGCGTCGCCAACTGCCTCGCGTTCATCGTTGCCGCTGGCCTGCCCGTTCGTCATGTCGATCAGCCTCGCACGCCTGCGCGCGGCCCATCAAGCCGGTCCCGTCCGCGCGTTTGCCCGCGCGCTCAGGCGCGTTCCAGTACGACGACCGGGATTTCTCGGGCGGTCTTGGCTTGGTAGTCGGCATAGGCCGGCCAGGCCTGGAGCATCTCCTGCCACAGTTCCGGCTTCTCGTCCGCGGCTGCTGTGCGGGCGCGGGCCGCGAACTTCTCGCCCTTGATCTGCACGGTCACGTCAGGGTCGGCCTGCAGGTTGCGGTACCAGTGCGGCGGTTCTGGCGCTCCGCCTTTGGACGCGACGACGAGGTAGGCCCGCCCATGCGGGCGGAAGATCAGGGCGTTCTTGCGCGGCTCGCCCGATTTTCTGCCACGCGTCCCCAGAATCAATATCGTCGTGCCGTTGCGCCAGTCATAGCCCTCTGCGCCGTCGGTTGCTTCGTAGCGTTCGACGTGTTCCTGCCCGTACAGGGTCATGCCTACCTCCGGATATCGTTCCCGAGTCCGACCTGGATCCGCGCGGGTACGGTCGAGATTGCCCACCCGATCGACACTACGACAGGATCGAGACGCAGGCAGCGAACGGAACGAGGTCACGATGGAGACGACGGTCACCGAGAACCCCGCGCGACACCGCTATGAGATGTCGGTCGACGGCGCACTCGCCGGCTTCACGATGCTCACGATCGACGGCGACGTCGCGATCATGCCGCGCACTCAGATCGAAGCCGAATTCCGCGAGCACGGACTGGCCGCGACGCTCATCGGGGCGACCCTCGACGACCTGCGCCAGCGTGGTCTGACGGTGGTGGCCCGATGCCCCTTCGTCCGCGACTTCGTCGAGAAGCACCCCGAATATCAGGACCTCGTCAAACACTAGGCGGGCCAGCGCTGCATGCAGATGTGTTACTTCAGCTCTGCCGACGACTTGTTCAGCAAGCGGCGGGCCACGATGAGCTGCTGGATCTGTTGGGTGCCCTCGAAGATGTCTAGGATCTTCGAGTCGCGGGCCCACTTCTCGAGCAACGAGCCCTCGCCGTAGCCGACCGCCCCCGCGAGTTCCACGCAGCGCAGGGTGATCTCGACGCCGACCCGACCGGCCTTCGCCTTGGCCATCGATGCCTCGAGTGAGTTCGGCTTGTTGTTGTCGGCCATCCAGGTCGCCGCAAGCGTCAAGAGGTAGGCGGCCTCCCAGTCGGCCTCCATGTGCAGGTAAGTGGCCGCCGCGCTGTGCTGGGTGTGCGCGGGTCGGTCGTAGTCGACGGTGACGTCGGCCCGCTGGAGCAGGTCGGCGATCTCGTCGAGCGCGGCGCGCGCGCAGCCGACCGCCATGCCGGCGACCAGCGGACGGGTGTTGTCGAATGTCTGCAGCACGCCGCTGAAGCCCTGCTCGGCGTCGACGTCGGCGGGTCCAAGCAGGTTCGCGGCGGGCACGCGGCAGTCGGTGAACCGGATCGTCGCGGTGTCGGATGCACGGATGCCGAGCTTGTGCTCGAGTCGTTCGACGACCATGCCCGGCGTGCCCTTTTCGACGACGAAGGACTTGATCGCTGCGCGTCCCCGGGTCCTGTCCAGCGAGGCCCACACCACGACGGCGTCGCAGCGGCCCCCGGCCGTCACGAAGATCTTCTCGCCGTTGATCACGTACTCGTCACCGTCGCGCACCGCGGTGGTTTGTACGGCGGCCGAATCCGAACCGAAGGACGGTTCGGTGATGGCCATCGCTGCCCAGATCTTGTCGAAGCGGGCATGCTGTTCGTCGTCGGCGACTGACGCGATGGCGGCGTTGCCGAGGCCCTGCCGCGGCATCGAGAGCACCATCGCGACATCCCCCCAGCATGCCTGCATGATCGACAGCACTCCCGACATGTTGGTGCCGTTGCGGTTGCCGGTCTCCTTGTCATTGCCGTCGCGGCGCACCCCACGGGCACCGGTGCTGCTCTGGCCCGAGGCGTTCATGCCGTCGATCAGGGCAGCGAGCATGTCGAGTTCCTTCGGGTATTCGTGCTCGGCTTGGTCGTACTTGCGCGAGATGGGCCGGAACACCTCGGCCGCGACCTGGTGGGCCTGTCTGACGATCCTGCCGAACTTCTTCGGCACCTCGAGGTTGATGGGCATCAGACCAGCACCACGCCTTCCATGACCGCGATAGCCCGCAGATCGCGATACCACCGTTCGACCGGGTGCTCCGTGACGTAGCCGTGCCCGCCGAGCAGCTGCACCCCGTTGCTGCCGATCTGCATGCCGTACTCGGCGGTGAGCTGGCGCGATAGGGCAGCCTCGCGAGCGAACGACTTACCTTGCTCGACGAGGCTGGCGGCGCGCAGGGTGACCAGCCGCGCCCCCTCAAGCTCGATGCCGATGTCGGCGACCATGAAGGCAACTGCCTGCCGATGACTCAGTGGCTCGCCGAACGCCTGCCGTTCGTTCACGTAGGGGATGACGTAGTCGAGAACCGCCTTCGACGTGCCCAGAGCCAGCGCGGACCAGCCCAACCTCGCCAGTCGGATGCAGTCGGCGTAGGCCGCCGTGCCGCCCAGGATCGCGGTGGCGGGCACCCGCACCGCGTCGAGCACAACGCGGGCCATGGACGCGGCTCTCAATCCCATCGCCGGCTCGGCTCGCACCGCGATGCCGGGCGTGCCCGACTCGACCAGGAACAGCGTCGGCACGCCCTCAAGGTCAGCAGCAACCACAAACAGCTCGGCCTTGTCACCCCGCGGCACGAGCGACTTGACGCCGTCAAGGACGTATCCGCCGGGCACCGCCCGGGCGGTGGTGTGTAACGCAAACGGGTCGAAGAGCGGCTGCGGCTCCAGAACGGCCAACGCGGCAGCCGGGACGTCGTCGCCGACGAAGGCTGGCAGATAGGTTGCCTGCTGCGTTTCGTCGCCCCACAGCACGAGCGCGCTGGCGACCGCTGCCGGGGCGAGACAGGCGACCGCGAGGCCCATGTCGCCGTGGGCCAGCGCCTCGGCCACCAGGACCCCGGTGGTCGTCGAGCGCTGCGAACCCATGCCGCCGAGCGACTCCGGAACGCCGACGAGGTGCAGGCCCAGCTCATGGGCGGCACGCGCGAGGATCGTCTCGGGGGCCGTGCAGTCGTCGTTGGCCGCGGCGGCTGCCGGGCGCAGGTGCTCGGCAGCGAACTCGGTCGTGGCCGCCACGATCATCTTCTGCTCGTCCGTAGGGTCGAGTTCGAACAACCCCCGTTCGCCCGCACTGGCCGGTCGCTCAGGCGCGCTGCGCTGCTGCACTGCCGCGAACGCGCGGTTGGCTGCGCCCAGCGACGTGAACCCCGTGCGGCTGGCCCGGTATACGGCCCGCTCGGCCGGTTTGCGCAGCCGCAGCCTGTCGATCGCGGCGGTCCCGGCTAGCTTGTTCAGCGCGGCGAGGCCGACGCCCATGAGGTCGCGTCCGCGGGCGTTTCGGCCTGACATGGCTTGCTCCCGACCTTGGGTGGACACGCTGTTACGGATAAGTTACCCGGCGGTAGGGGGCTTGGCGCACCGAACGTGACGGCTGCCGTACCCGCCTCGATCTGCCGCCATCGCCGGAACCTGCCGATCTTCCGTATCGTTGACCGGGTAGCACGTCCATCCCGGGCGGCGCCCCGGACCCGGCGGCACGTCGGCAACACAGGAGGCTCGAGCACGATGGCCCAGAACCCCGTCATCAACAAGTTCGGCAAGGCGTCCGGCGCCGACCGCCAGGGTCCACCCACGCCGTCGGCCGGTGACCTGCAGGACATGTACAACAAGCCCGCCTACGCAGGCCCCACCGGCTCCGGGCGCTACATGACCCTCGACGACGTGGTACAGCGGACCGGCGCGATGTTGGCCGTGGTGCTCGTCGCTGGCGGGATCTCGTGGGCGATGACCCCGGACCGCCTCGCGCTGCCGGTGCTGATCGTCTCTGCGATGGCCGGTCTCGGCCTCGGCCTCTACATGTCGTTCTCGATGAAGGTTAACGCCGTCAGCGCGCTGGTCTACTCGGCCGTCGAAGGTGTGTTCCTCGGCGCGATCAGCCGCATTTTCAACCATGCCTACCCTGGCATCGTCATCCAGGCCATCACCGGCACAGCCATGGTTGCCGGTGGAATGCTGTTCGTCTACAAGATCGGCGCGATCCGGGTCACCCCCAAGTTCACCCGAATCGTCGTCGGCGCCACCATCGGTGTCTTCGGCCTGATGGTCGTCAACCTGGTGGCCTACCTGTTCCACCCCGGCGGTCTTGGCCTGCGCGGCGATGCCAGCGGCAACGGCACGTTACTAGCCATCGGCTTCAGCCTGCTCTGCATCATCATCGCCTCGATGAACCTGGTCGTGGACTTCGACATGATTGAGAAGGGAATCCGCAACGGAGCCGACGAGAAACTCGCCTGGTACGCATCATTCGCACTTATGGTGACGCTCATCTGGCTCTACATCGAGATCCTGCGGCTACTGAGCTACTTCGCCCGTAGGTAAAGCCGCCCGCAGACGAAAGGCAGACCCCAGGAGTCTCGGGGGAGATCCAGGGTCCGCCCTCGCCGTGGTCCGAGCGGTCATTCCCTCTCGGATGGCCGCCCGGCCTCTTCTACTCAACGAAAGCGCGCCCGCCCGGTTACGGTGGTGCCCGTCATCGCTCAGTGATGCTAGGACAGACGCTCGAGGATCATGGCCATGCCCTGCCCACCGCCTA
Source organism: Jatrophihabitantaceae bacterium (assembly GCA_046262575.1). Lineage (GTDB taxonomy): Bacteria > Actinomycetota > Actinomycetes > Mycobacteriales > Jatrophihabitantaceae > QHCC01. Next base: position 8,503 of record JBHEMN010000178.1, on the reverse strand, counting down.
CGCACATCGTCTCCAGGCCGAACTGCTTGTCGTGGGTCTGCAAAGAGTTGATCAGGGTCGTGGCGATGCGCGCGCCGGTCATGCCGAACGGGTGACCCACCGCGATCGCCCCACCGTTGACGTTGACGCGGTCCATATCAATGCCGAGCTCGCGCTGGGACGGCAGTACCTGCGCCGCGAACGCCTCGTTGATCTCGACCAGGTCGATGTCGCGGATGCTCATCTGGGCATTGGCCAGCGCTTTGCGCGACGCCGCTACGGGACCGAGACCCATTATCTCCGGAGACAGGCCCGAGACACCGGTGGCGACAATGCGCGCCAGGGGAGGGAGGCCCAATAGAGCAGCCTTGGTGTCGCTCATGATCACCAAGGCGGCGGCGCCGTCGTTGAGCGGGCAGCAGTTGCCGGCGGTCACCCGCCCATCGGGGCGGAACACCGGCTTGAGGCCTGAGACCGCTTCGTAGGTGACACCCGCGCGCGGGCCGTCGTCGGCATCGACGACCGTGCCGTCAGGAAGTGTCACCGGCGTGATCTCGCGCTGCCAGAACCCGCTCTTGATGGCTTGCTCTGTGAGGTTCTGCGAGCGGACTCCGAAGTGATCCATGTCCTCGCGGCTGACGTCCTTGAGCAGTGCCACGTTCTCGGCGGTCTGGCCCATGGCGATATAGAAATCGGGCAGCAAGCCGTCGTCGCGGGGGTCGTGCCATTCGGCGGCTCCGGACTCGGCCACCTTCGCCGTGCGGGTCTCGGCCTCGGCGTAGCGCGGGTTGTGCGTATTCGGCCACCCGTCGGCGCTGCCGCGCGCGAAGCTCGACACGACCTCGACACCGGCCGAGATGAACACGTCGCCTTCGCCGGCCTTGATGGCATGAAACGCCATGCGAGAGGTCTGCAGCGAGGACGAGCAGTACCGGTTCACGGTCGTGCCGGGCAGGAAGTCGTAGCCGAGGGCGAGGGCAGTGATACGTGCGATGTTGAATCCGCCCTCACCGCCGGGCTGTCCGCAACCCATCATCAGGTCGTCGATGTCCCGGGGGTCCAGCGCGGGCACCCTGTCGAGGACGGCGCGAACAACCTGGGTGGCCAGGTCGTCGGGCCGGATGCTGGCCAGCGAGCCCTTGACTGCGCGCCCGATCGGCGAACGTACGGCGGCGACGATCACGGCTTCGGTCATGCGGGGCTCCTCGTCACGGCGGCAGGCAAGGCACTGCCAGCGATGCTGCCATCCCGCTCCTACGCTGTCAGCGCCCGGGGGTTGGCGGTGCCGGTTCGATCACCGGGATGGCCATTTCCGGGGATGCGATGACCGGCTTTCGCGGCCGGCGCCGCCGAAGCTGCGCCCACGGGCCACGACGCCCAACCGGCTCGCCGTACAGGTCGGTGCCGGCGACCTCGGTGCCCGGCCGCGCGGCGGCCTGCGCTGCGGCCTTGGCCACCGGCTTGGGCAGGCGCGTCGTGAACGGGCTGGCCGAGCGCGCCCGCGTGCCCAGGCCCAGCTCGTCCAGTGCTGAGGGCAGCAGCGCATCTGCGGCGGCGGCGTATCCGGCGGCACTCGGGTGGAACTGGTCGTCGCTGAACATGTCCCGGCTTGAGGCGAACAGCGGGCCGAGCAGGTCGCCGAGGGACACGGTGCGCCCGCCGGCACCGACGACGGCAACGGTCTGCGCGACGGCCAGCGTCCGCGAAAGACGCCGTGCGTAGGCCCGCAACGGTTGGGCGAGGGGCCGGATGGTGCCCAGGTCGGGACAGGTACCGACCACGACCTCGACATCGCGCTCGCGCAGCCTGTGCACCGCTGCGCCGAGATGGCGGGCCGCCTGCGCCGGTTTGATCCGATGCGTGACGTCGTTGGCCCCGATCATGATCACCGCAAGCTCCGGGCGGGCGGTGCCCAGCTCGTCGATTTGGGCGCCCAGGGCGCCGGATTCCGCGCCCACGGCGGCGAGATTCGTGACGTGGACCGGCCGGCGGGCCACGTCGGAGATGCTGATGGCAAGTTGCGCAGCGGGGGTGTCGCGGTCGCGGTACACGCCGTAGCCGGCCGCCGTGGAGTCGCCGAGCATGACGATCTGAATGGGGGCGCGGTCGGTGGGCACGCCGACTGCCGCCCAGGTGGTGTCGTGTGAGACGGGCGGGGCGGTCTCCGCGCCGGGGATCCGGCGCCGGGCCAGCTTGGTCTCGCCGATGAGCAGCCCGAACAGCGCTGCCCCGCCGAGCGCGCCGAGCACTCCCAGACCGCCGCCGCCGTACGCAGCAACGGTCGCGATTCTCCTCGCCCCGCGCACCCGTTCTCCTTCCGTCCGAGCATCGAGGCTAACGTGCCGGGCATGCGCTACTTCGAATCGCTCGTGGACCTGATAGGCGACACCCCGCTGGTCCGGCTGAACAGCGTCACGGCAGGTCTGGCACCGATCGTGCTGGCCAAAGTGGAGTACTTCAATCCGGGCGGGTCGGTCAAGGACCGCATCGCGATCCGGATGATCGACGCTGCCGAGCACTCCGGCCAGTTGCAGCCGGGCGGGACGATCGTCGAACCGACGTCGGGCAACACCGGTGTGGGGCTGGCCCTGGTCGCCCAGCAGCGCGGCTACCACTGTGTGTTCGTCTGCCCGGACAAGGTCAGCGGCGACAAGGTCAACGCGCTGCGTGCCTACGGCGCGGAGGTCGTTATCTGTCCGACCGCGGTTGCGCCCGGGGACCCGCGCTCCTACTACTCGGTCTCCGACCGGCTGGCCCGCGAGATCCCAGGGGGATGGAAACCCGACCAGTACGCCAATCCGAACAACCCGCGTTCACACTACGAGACGACCGGCCCGGAGCTCTGGGACCAGACTGACGGCCGGATCACGCATTTCGTCGCAGGGGTCGGAACCGGAGGCACGATCAGCGGTGCTGGGCGCTACCTGAAGGAGAAGTCCGGGGGGACGGTACAGATCGTGGGTGCCGATCCGGAGGGCTCGGTGTATTCGGGCGGCACGGGCCGGCCCTACCTCGTCGAGGGTGTGGGCGAGGACTTCTGGCCGGAGACCTATGACCGCGACATCTGCGACGAGATCGTCGCGGTGACGGACGGCGACTCCTTTGCGATGACGCGCCGGCTGGCCCGGGAGGAGGGGATGCTCGTCGGTGGCTCCTGCGGCATGGCGGCTGCCGCCGCACTGCACGTTGCGGCGCGGCTGGGCCCGGACGACGTCGTAGTGGTGTTGCTGCCCGACGGCGGTCGGGGCTACCTGTCCAAGATCTTTTCCGACAAGTGGATGTCTGACTACGGCTTCCTCGGCGCCTCGGGTGAGACGACGGTGCTCGACGTGCTGAGTGGCAAGTCGGGTGTGACGCCGACGCTCGTGCACACGCATCCGACCGAGACCGTGCGTGAGGCGATCGACATTCTACGCGAGTACGGCGTGTCCCAGCTGCCGGTGGTGCGCGCCGAGCCCCCGGTGACCGCGGGTGAGGTCGTCGGTTCGGTGTCGGAGCGGGCCCTGCTGGATGCCTTGTTCCACGGCACCGCGAGTCTGGCCGACGCCGTCGAGCCCCATATGTCACCGCCGCTTCCGATCATCGGGTCCGGCGAACCGGTGGCTGCGGCGATCGCGGCCCTGACCGACGAGGGTGCCCTGCTCGTCCACGTCGACGGCAAGCCCGCCGGAGTGATAACCCGTCAGGACCTGCTGGGTCACCTGGCCAGCAGCTGAGCGGGCGGAATGGCCGCCACGTCCCGGTAGCGTGGCCGGAATGACTGACGCAACCTCGCGACCTGGTTTCGACACCCTGGCCATCCACGCCGGGCAGGAGCCTGACCCGCTCACCGGGGCGGTCGCGGTGCCGATCTATCAGACCTCGACCTACAAGCAGGACGGCGTCGGCGGGCTGCGCGGCGGTTTCGAGTACAGCCGCAGCGCCAACCCGACCCGCACCGCCCTGGAGGAGTCACTGGCAGCCATCGAGCGTGGGGCTCGCGGCCTGGCGTTCGCGAGCGGGCTCGCGGCCGAGGACACCCTGCTGCGCGCCGTGTGCCGACCGGGTGACCATGTCATCCTGCCCGGCGACGCCTACGGCGGGACCTACCGGCTGATCGCCCGCGTCCTGGCCAACTGGGGCCTGGAGTACACGCCGGTGCCGCTGGCCGACCTGAAGGCCGTGCGAGCCGCCGTGCGCGACAACACGAAGGTCGTCTGGTGCGAGACGCCGACCAACCCGCTGCTCGGTATCGCCGACATCGCGGCGCTGGCCGAGATTGCCCGCTCGGCATCGGCATTGCTGGTGGTCGATAACACGTTCGCCTCGCCCTACCTGCAGCAGCCGCTCGCGCTTGGCGCCGACGTCGTCGTGCACTCGACGACGAAGTACCTCGGCGGGCACTCAGACGTGGTCGGCGGGGCGCTCGTCAGCGCCGACGCCGGAGTGGGTCAGGAGCTGGCGTTCCACCAGAACGCGATGGGTGCCGTCGCAGGGCCGTTCGACTCGTGGTTGGTGCTGCGCGGCATCAAGACGCTCGGCGTGCGGATGGACCGGCACTGTGCGAACGCCGAGCGAGTCGTGGCCTTCCTCCTCGACCACCCTGCCGTGGGACGCGTGCTCTACCCGGGCCGGCCAGAGCACCCGGGTCACGCCATCGCCACGCGGCAGATGCGCGGGTATGGCGGCATGGTGTCCTTCACGCTGCATGGCGGCGAAGAGGCGGCTCTCAAGGTGTGCGAGCTCGTGCAGCTGTTCACGCTCGGCGAGTCACTCGGCGGGGTCGAGTCGCTGATCGAGCACCCCGGGCGGATGACGCATGCCAGCGTTGCCGGTTCGCCGCTCGAGGTGTCCGGCGACCTCGTGCGGTTGTCGGTCGGTATCGAGAACGTCGAAGACCTGCTCGCCGATCTCGCTCAGGCCCTGGCCTGAACTGCTCGGCATCATTGCGCGATTCCGGCACGCCATTCATCGCCAAGCAGCGCGTATATCGCCTCGTCACACCACTCACCCTTGACGAACTCGTTCTGGACCAGGTGGGCTTCGCGCCGCATCCCGAGCCGCTCCAGCACTCGTGCCGATGCGGCATTCCGGGCGTCCATGCGTCCCACGATCCGGTGCAGACCGAGCCCGTCGAACCCGAGGTGCAGCATCGCCGCCGCCGCCTCGGTCGCGTAACCATGGCCGGCATGGTCGGGATGGAAGACGTAGCCGACCTCGCCCGCGCGGTGCTTGCGGCTGTGCCAGAACAGGATCACGTCACCGAGCAGTGTCCCGGACGCACCATCGGTGACGGCCAGGGTGAGCGATTGGCCCTCGTCCTCGAGCGATGTGCGGGCGTACTGGGTGTCGATGCGCTCGGCGACCTGCTCGAGGCTGAGCACGTCGTGCGGCAGGAAGCGGCACACGTCGGCTCTGGACTTGTAAGCGTGCATGGCCGGCGCATCGGTGGCCAGCAGCGGGCGCAGCAGCAGGCGATCGGTGGCGATGGGATAGTCCGGCCGCAACACCCCGCCATCGTGCCACCGGGCGCCGACCCCCTCTGGTTTCGAGCAGTACCGTCTGGGCCATGGGCTGCACGGCGGCGGCGGTGTGGGACGAGGGCTACCTCGCCTACGACTTCGGCGAGCACCCGCTCAACCCCATCCGCCTCGAGTTGACCATGCGGCTGGCGGGCGAGCTGGGCGTCCTCGACCGGCTCGACGTGCTGGCGCCGCGGGTGGCCGACGAGGCTGAGCTGCTCACCGTCCACACCGCCGACTACCTGTCCGCGGTCCGCAGCGCAAGCTCGGATCCGACGTTCGCCGGTTACGGCCTCGGTACCGACGACGACCCGGTCTTTCCTGGTATGTACGGCGCTTCGGCGCTCATCGCGGGCGGCTCAGCCATCGCGGCGCGACAGGTGTGGGACGGCCGCGCTGAGCATGCGGTGAACATCGCCGGCGGCCTACATCACGCGATGGCCGGCTTCGCATCGGGGTTCTGCGTTTTCAACGACGTCGTGCTGGCGATCCGCACGCTGCTCGCGGCCGGCGCCCGCAAGGTCGCCTACGTCGATATCGACGTGCACCATGGTGACGGCGTGCAGGCCGCGTTCTACGACGATGCGCGGGTACTGACGATCAGCCTGCATCAGGATCCCCGCACGCTGTTCCCCGGTACCGGCTTGCCGGATGAGCTCGGCCAGGGCGCGGCGGCGGGCACCTCCGTCAACGTCGCGCTGCCGCCGGGGACCGGTGACGCCGGCTGGCTGCGCGCCTTCGGTGCCGTCGTCCCGGGTGCGGTGCGCGCGTTCGGCCCGGACGTGCTGGTCACCCAGTGCGGCTGCGACACCCATCACGAGGACCCGCTCGCCAACCTCGAGCTGTCCGTCGACGGCCAGCGAGCCGCGATCGCGGCGCTGCATGCGCTGGCGCACGAGACTGCCCACGGCAGGTGGGTGGCCCTCGGTGGCGGCGGTTACGGTGTGGTCCGCTGCGTGCCGCGCACCTGGACGCACCTGCTCGCGGAGGCGACCGGCGAGCCAGTCCCGCCCGAGACCGCAGTGCCCACCGCCTGGGCGGACTACCTGCGCGCGCGCGGCGTGCGCGGCGAGCTGCCCCGCACGATGGGAGAGGGCCGAGTGCCGGTCGTCACCCCGTGGGCGCCAGGCGGCGGGAGTGGGCTGGACCGCTCGATCGACGCCACCCGCAAGGCTGTCTTCCCGCTGCTCGGCCTCGATCCGGACGACCCGCGCGACTGATCTCAGGAGGGCAGTGGCGAGCGGGTGGCCTTGACGGTCGGGCCGATGCTGGTCGCGCCGCTCCCGCCAACCCGCGGCAGCCGGTTGACGAGGTCGGGCGGCGGCCGCCACCCGTAGCGCAGCGCAGTGCCGTTCGTGACGGTGCCGGGGCAGCTCAGCGTCACCACGACAGGGGGCATGGCCTGCCCGGTGGTCGAAATGGCGATGACGACGAGCGTGCTGACCTCGTCCGTGGTCGGTGCCCCGGCGCAGTGGCCCGCCGGGGGGTTGGTTGCCGCCGCATCCAGGCTCGTCGCCAGTGCTGCCGCATCCTGGCCGGCCAGCTCCCTCGACGGCGACGTCGCGCGGGTTACAGGCCCGTCGCCCGGGTAGGCGCAGACCTTGACGGCCGCGACCGGCCCGCTGAACAGCGGACCATGCGCACCGAATTGACCGCTACCCCCCCCGGGCAGAGCTAGGTGGGGCGCAGTGGTGGGACACGGGACCGCGCGGGCGTCGGCCATTGCCCCGGGCGCGGCGGCCGCGGTCGCTCCCTTGGCTGGTGCTGCGGCGCCGTTGCGAACCACCGCAGAGTCCTCGTTGCCCGCTGCCGATCCCGAGTTGGCCTTGCCGCCGCCGCGCAGGGCAACGCCTGCGACCACGCCGATCCCGCCGATGACGGTGACGGCTGCCGCCATCGAGGCGTACCGGATCCGACGATCGTGACGTTCCTGCTGCATTCCGCGGGCTCGGGCGATGACGGTGTCGGGGTCGACGTGTTCGCCCTCGCCGTCGCGCAGGGCGCTGCGCAACTGAAATTCACTGGGGCTCATGACTGGCTTCCCATCGAGGCGGCGGCTTGGACGCGCAGCCGGGCGAGGGCCCGTGCGCACGTGCTCTTGACAGTGCCGACCGGCATCCCCAGTGCCGCGGCGGTGTCTTGCTCGGATTGATCGCAGTAGTAACGCAACACCACGACGGCGCGCTCGCGAGGGTTCAGCTCGTTGAGCAGCCGGCGAAGTTCGTCGCGTTCGTCCGATGGGGCCAGCCCGTCGGCGCCGGGGGTGTCGGGCAGCACCTCGGTGGGGCGCTCGCCCCACCAGCGCCGGCGCGTCGAGTCGATGTGACCGGTGACGAGAGCCTTGCGGGCGTAGGCGAGCGGGGCGTCGATACGGTCCCATTTCAGATAGACCTTGGTGAGGGCCCCTTGGACGAGATCCTCACCGCGGTGGTGGTCACCGGTGAGCAGTCGGGCGGCGTGCAGCAGCGTCGTGCCGTTCGCTTCGACGAACGCCCGGAAGCCTGCCTCGTCGCGCATACCTCACCTATCTCGCCGCTGGGCGCCTAATCAGTTGACGGGCCGGGCCGACCACCAAGTTCTCGCCACATCCGCTGGTGCGGGATGACGTGGTGGCCGTCGATGAACAGATCTCCATAGGCAGCGAAGCCGTGATGCCGGTAGAACGGCACGGCGCGTTCCCGCGCATTGCACCACAGCAGCAGGCCGCCCTGCGCGGCCACGTACGCGCTCGCTGTCTCGAGCACCGCGCGTCCGATCCCGCGCCCCCGCTGCGCCTCGGCGGTCGCCATCTGGCGCAGTCGCCACGCGCCGGAGCGGGCGGGCTGCCAGGGGCATGGGTCGCGGTAGACGAAGCACGTGCCGAGCACGGTGCCCACGTCGTCGACCGCGCCGAAGTGCACGCCGTCGGCGAGTTCGTCCCCGGGCAGTGGGTCGTCCGGCCGCAGATGCGGGCGCAGGACAACCCGGCGCAGTTCGCGGGTACGCCGTTCGTCGACGATTGCCACGATCATTGCGTCCACCCC
>JBHEMN010000177.1:0-8503 GCA_046262575.1 Jatrophihabitantaceae bacterium | reverse complement strand
GGCCCGGACCCGCCGCGGCGATCCGGCCGTCGACGATCCAGCCCGTACCGACGCCGGTACCGAGCGTGAGTCCGAGGCAGCGCCGGTGGCCGGCGGCTGCGCCGTGCTCCCACTCACCCAGAGCGAACGCGTCCGCATCGTTGAGGAACACGATGTGACGGGCGAGCCCGGGCAGGCGAGCCGACAACATTGCGCGCAGGTCCAAGCCGTACAGCGAATCGAACTTGCCGACCCCGTCGAACAGCGCGATGCCACGCGCGTAGTCGAATGGGTCGGGCATCGCAACCGCCCACGTTGAGCCCGCCGGCGCGGACACCGCGCCGGCGGTGTCGACGAGGGTCTCGAGGATCTCAGGCGCGGACCCGGCGCCGTTCAGGCCGCGACGGTGAACGGGACCCAGCAGGCTCCCGGCCTGTGGGTCGACGAGCCCAGCACTGACATGGGTGCCCCCGACGTCGAGCACCGGGATCGGCGGACGGCCCACGACTCGATTGTGGGGCACGTCCGGCCGCTGCTGGAGCATCGGGTGCGAGACTCTGGACATGACGGCTGATCGCAATGTGCTCGGCGGGGAGCTCGAGGTATGCGGCACCGTGCCGCTGACCGGCTTCTTCCGCGACGGCTGTTGCAGCACCGGCCCGGAGGATCTCGGTAGTCACACCGTCTGCACGGTGGCGACGCAGGAGTTCCTCGACCATCAACGCGCGGTCGGCAACGACCTCAGCACTCCGGTGCCGCAGTACCGATTTCCCGGCCTGCAACCTGGAGACCGTTGGTGCGTCGTCGCCGCCCGCTGGTTGCAGGCCTACCAGGACGGCGTCGCCGCGCCGGTCGTCCTGGCCGCTACGCACGAGCGCGCGACGGATATCGTCCCGCTGGAGTTTCTCAGCCAACACGCCGTCGATGTCCCCGGCGACGTCAGTTCCCTGGACTGATCGGGGAGCCGGGTGCTCGGGCGGAGTCAGTAACCCCGGGCGCGCCATTCGGCAAGGTGCGGACGTTCGGTGCCCAGGGTCGAGTCGTCGCCGTGGCCCGGGTAGAACCACGTCTGGTCGGGAAGGGCGTCGAACACGCGGCTGCCCAGGTCGTCCATCAGCGAGCCGAAGTCAGCCGGGGACGTTGTCCTGCCGGGACCCCCAGGGAACAGCGAGTCCCCGGTGAACAGGTGCGGCGTGCCCTGCGGATCGCGATAGAGCACCGCGATTGAACCCGGCGTGTGCCCGCGCAACGCGATGATCTCGAGCGACACGTCGCCGACTGTGATCGTGTCGCCGTGGTTGAGCCGCTCGTCGACCGCAACCGGCAGATCGTCGGCGTCCGGGTCGCCCGCGTAGACGGCGGCGCCCGCGGCATCGACGACCTCGGCCAGCGCCTGCCAGTGATCCGCGTGACGGTGTGTGGTGAGGACCGCCGATACCGGCGGGCCGTCGAAGACGATCAGGTCACGCAGCCGGTCCGCCTCGTTCGCCGCGTCGATGAGCAGCCCTTCCCCGGTGTGCGGGCAGCGCAACAGGTAGGCGTTGTTGTCCATCGGCCCCACGGCCAGCTTGGCGACAGTCAACCCGGGCAGGCGCCTAACGTCCTTCTCCCCGCCCACCTTGACCTGACCCGTGTACGCATCGCTCATGTCGCCGAACCTAGTCGAAGAGTGGCTCGAACTCTTCGGTCGGCGGCCCGGAGGTCAGGTCGAGCGCCATGTCGGGCAGGAAACGCAGCACCCCGTCGACATAGGAGCTCACCGCCGCCGCGCGCCCGACGTCGTAGCCCTGTGCCTCGGACAGGAACCAGCGGTGCTCGTTGATCTCGTGGAACAACTCCGCGTCCGGCAGCTTGGCGCGCTGGTCGGCGGGTACCAGCGCAAGCGTGGCGTCGTACTTCTCGGCCAGCCAGCGCCGGGCAGCCACCTGCTCGGGGACAGTCTCGCCGCAGCCCTCCGCCCATTTCGCCCGGAACCGGGCGACGTCGGCGAGCAGGGCGCGTGCCTCGTTCTCCTGAACCCGAAGGCCGGTCAGCCTGAACAGACAGCGCTGATGGTGGCCCGGCTCGACAACCTGCGTCTCGAACCGCAGCTTGCGCCCGTCCTGCTCGGTGCGGATGGCCATCTCTGCGACGTCAAAACCGAGACTGTTCAGGCGCTTCACGCGCGCGTTGATGCGGTAGCTCTCGTCGCGGCCGACGACCTCGTCGTGCTTGAGCTCATTCCAGAGCTGCTCGTAGCGCGGCGCCAAGGCCATCGCAGTCGTGATCGGGTCGATCGTTGCGGCGAGGTGCCCACCGGCCTCCAGGTCGAACATCTCACCAGCAATGTTTTCGGTGGCGATGGCCAAGTCGTTCGCGCGTTGGCCGTCGGACAGGCGGCTATGCAGCTCGCCGGTCTCGGCGTCGACCAGGTATGCAGCCAGCGCGCCCGCATCGCGGCGAAACAGGGTGTTCGACAGCGAGCAGTCACCCCAGTAGAAGCCGGCCAGGTGAAGGCGGACGAACAGTTCTGCCAGCGCGTCGAGCAGACGATCGCTCAGCGCGGGCAGGCCGCGGCCGGTGAACAGGGAGCGGTAGGGCAGGGAGAACGTGAGGTGCCTCGTGAGGAGCAGCCCGGGAAGTTCGCTGCCGTCGTCGGCGGTGCGTTCGACGACCGTGCCGTAGGCATCGACCACGGGTACTGACCGCTCCGCGAGTACCCGCAGCAGGCCGTGCTCGCGCAACACGAATCGGTCGGTGGCCTCCTTGACTGCGAAGATCTGCCCGTCCGACTCGACGAAACGCACGATATGGCGCGAGATGCCGCGCGGTACGTGCACGATCAACGACTCATCCCAGTCGGCCAACTGCTGGCCGTAGGGCAGCTCGAGCAGATCGGTGTTCGTGCCGTGGGTAGTGAGGCGGTAGGTGCTCACCCGACAAGACTAGGAGGCCCGTCTTTATGGTGGGTTGTTCCCTCGCCGAGGGCGAGCAGGGTGTTCTCGATCACCTCACTGAGCGCCGGGTGGATCCAGTACTGACCGCGGGCCATCTCGCGCACCCCCAGGCCGAAGCTCATCGCCTGGATCAGCGGCTGGACCAGGGTGGCCGCCTGCTCGCCCATGAGGTGTGCGCCGAGCAGTCGGCCCGTCGCCGGGTCGGCGATCAGCTTGCAGAAGCTGGTGGTGTCCTCCATCGCCCATCCGTAGGCCGTGCTGCCGTATCCCCGTACCGCCGCGACGAACGGCGCGCCGGCCGCGACCGCCTGCTCCTCGGTGAGCCCGACGGAGGCGATCTGCGGATGGGTGAACACCGCGGCCGGCACGAAGCGGTGGTCGGCTTCGATCAGCGCATCAGGATGGGCGAGGTTGTGTGCGACCACCCGCGCCTCGTGGTTGGAGACGTGCTTGAGCTGGTGCGGGGAACAGACGTCGCCGAGGGCCCAGATGTCCTCGACGCTCGTGCGCTGGAAGCAGTCGACGACGATCCGGCCATCGGGGTGGATCCTGACGCCGGCCGCCTGCAGGTTCAGCTTGTCGGAGTTGGGCGTGCGACCCGTCGCGACGAGCAGGACGTCGGCCTCGACGACCGAGCCGTCGAGCAGATCCAGCCGCAGGCCGCCGCCGCTGCGCTCGATCGAGCTGACGCCGGCGTCCAGCCGGACGTCCCAGCGCTGCATGGCCAATTCGGTGAAGCGGGCGGCCACCTCGAGGTCGAGTTGGCGCAGCAGCGGACTGCTACGCGCGATGACCGTGGTCCGCGCGCCGAATGCGCCGAACACGTGCGCGAACTCGGCTGCGATGTACCCGCCGCCGAGTATCGCGACGCGTTCGGGCAACGCGTCGATGCGCATGACCGTCTCCGACGTGTGGAACGGCACCTCGCTTGCCGTGACCACGGCCGGGATCATCGGACGCGATCCGGTCGCAATGACGATTCGGTCGGCCGTTATCGTCTGGCCGCTCGACAGCTCGAGGGTATGAGCGTCGACGAACGACGCGTGGGCTTCGATCAGCGTCGTATTCGTCGAGCCCTGGGCGCGATACTCCCGCCCGCTGGCGGAGATGGGATCGATGCGGCCGAACACGCGCTCCCGGATGTCGGCCCAGCGGACCCCGTTGAGCGCGATGTCGACGCCGAGCCGGGCCGAGTGCTGAGCGGCCTGCGCCACGTCGGCGGCATAGACATACATCTTCGTCGGGATGCACCCGACGTTCAGGCAGGTACCGCCGAATGTCGACTCCTCGATGACCGCCACCTGCCAGTCGTCGAAGTCCGGACCCACCAACGAGTTCCCGGAACCCGAGCCGATGATGGCAAGGTCGAAGTGCGCCACGACGGTGACGATAACGTCACCAGGTGCCGACCGCCTCGGCCATCAGGTCGCCGAACAGATGCTCGAACTCGACGGTGCGCAACCCGCGGCTCGCGAACCACCTACAGACGTTCTCGCAATCGCGGTGCAGATAGTCCTGCCCCTGCGGGTTGGCAACCAGGTCGACGACCTGCGGCAGGTCGATCATCACGAGCCGCCCGCGGTGCACGAGCAGGTTGTACGCCGACAGGTCGCCGTGCGTGTGACCGGCGCGGGCCAGCAGCCGCATCGCCGCGACGCACTGGTCGAACAGGTCGGCCAGTTCGCTCGGTGTCGGGCGGCACTGAGCCAGTCGAGGCGCGGCCGCGCCGGTTTCGTCACCGATGAACTCCATCATCAGCTCGGTACCGGAGAGCTGGACCGGATAGGGCACTGGTGCACCTGCTTGCCACAACGACCCGAGCGCCGCGAACTCGGCCGAGGCCCACTGGCCGGAGAGCAGGTCGCGACCGAAGCTCGTCCGCCGGGCCATGGCCCGGGTGTCACGCGTGCGGCGGGTACGCCGGCCCTCCTGGTAGCCGGCGTCGCGGTGGAACATGCGGTGCTCGGCCGTGCGGTAGCGCTTGGCAGCGAGCAGCGATCCGCGCGCGCCGGGCATGGCACGGTGCACGAGGTGTACGTCGGCCTCCTTGCCGGTCTTGAGGATGCCGAGCTCGGTGTCGATCGCCGACAGCTCGGTGAGCACCCAATCGGGTCGTGGTTCGGGGCCGTGCGTGGCCGTGTCCCAACTCGAATAGTTGGGCTCGTCAAAGCAAGCGTTGAACGGTGTTGGGTCCAGATGCACTGGAGGACTCCTCGGGAGGGCTCGCGTCCGCCCGGGAATCGGGCGCTAGCGCAAGCGGGGACGGGTGCGGTAGGTCCTCACCCGGGCGGTCATCGACACGGGGTTACCTCCTTCGCATCCGTCGCGCACCTGTGTGCGGAATCGAGCTCTAGAGTGGCCGGTCGGTCGCGGCGACGCAACTCATTTGACGGCCGATAGCCTTGCGGCGTGCTGCGACTCTCGACGCTGTTCCTGCGGACCCTGCGCGACGACCCGGCCGATGCCGAGGTGCCCAGCCACCGGTTGCTGGTGCGGGCCGGTTACGTGCGACGGGTGGCGCCTGGCATCTACTCCTGGCTACCCCTCGGCCTGGCGGTGCTCGCCAATGTCGAGCGCGTCGTGCGCGAGGAGATGGCTTCGATCGGATCGCAGGAAGTGCACTTCCCGGCCCTCATCCCGCTTGAGCTGTTCGAGGCGAGCGGCCGGTGGGCCGACTACGGTGACGCGCTGTTCCGACTGCAGGACCGCAAGGGAGCCGACTATCTGCTCGGCCCGACCCACGAAGAGCTGTTCACACTGCTGGTGAAGGGGGAGTACTCGTCCTACAAGGACTACCCGCTGGCCCTCTACCAGATCCAGACGAAGTACCGCGACGAGGCCCGCCCGCGCGCCGGCATCCTGCGCGGGCGCGAATTCATCATGAAGGACTCCTACTCCTTCGATCTCACCGACGAGGGGCTGGCCGCGGCCTACCAGGCGCACCGCGACGCCTACGAGCGGATCTTTCGCAGGCTCGGGTTCGAGTACCGCATCGTGTTCGCCGTGTCGGGGGCGATGGGGGGTTCGGCATCGGAGGAGTTCCTGGCCCCGGCCCCGGCCGGCGATGACACCTTCGTCCAATGCACCAACTGCGACTATGCGGCCAACACCGAGGCCGTCGAGATCGCCGCCCCCGAACCGCTCGATCCGGCCGACCACCCGAGCCAGCAGGTGCTCGACACCCCGCAGACGCCGACCATCCCCACGCTTGTCGACCGGCTCAACGAGACGGCTCTGACCGGGACCCGCGGGCGTGCGTTCACGGCTGCGGACACGCTCAAGAACGTCGTGCTGAAGACACGTGCGCCCGGTGCACAGGAGTGGGAACTGCTCGTCGTCGGTGTGCCGGGCGACCGTGAGGTCGACCTCAAGCGCGTCGCCGGTCAACTCGAGCCCGTCGTGGTGGAGCAAGCCGGACCGGACGACCTGGCCAAGGTGCCGCAGTTGGTGCCGGGCTACATCGGCCCGCAGTTGTTGGCCCAGGCCGGGGTGAGGTACGTGGTCGACCCGCTCGTCGTCGAGGGCAGCGCTTGGGTCACCGGCGCGAACGAGCCGGGCAAGCACGCGGCCTTCGTGGTGCGCGGGCGCGACTTCACACCGGATGGCGAGCTCGGTGCGGTCGAGATCCGCGCCGGTGACCGCTGCTCGCGCTGCGGGGGGCCGTTACAGATCTCGCGCGGCATCGAACTCGGTCACGTCTTCCAGCTCGGCCGCAAGTACGCCGAGGTGTTCGGACTCACTGCGCTCGACGCGAACGGTAAGCCGGTGACGGTGACGATGGGCTCCTACGGTGTCGGCGTCACGCGCGCGGTCGCGGCGTTGGCCGAGCAGACCCACGACGAGAAGGGGCTGTGCTGGCCGCGGGCAGTGGCCCCCGCCGACGTCCACATCGTCGCCACCGGAAAGGACGACGCGGTGTTCGAGGCAGCGGACTCGATCGCGGCCGGGCTGGAGGCCGGCGGGGTCCGCGTGCTCTACGACGACCGACGCGGAGTGTCTCCGGGCGTGAAGTTCAAGGACGCCGAGCTGCTGGGGGTGCCGACGATCGTGATCGTCGGGAAGAATCTCTCCGACGGCGTCATCGAGTTGCGCGAGCGCCGCAGCGACGAACGCCTGGACGTCCCCGTCGACGGTGCGGTGGACGTGATCGCCGCGGCCGTCCGGGGATGATCGTGGTGGGACTCTGCCATCGGGTGTGCGGATGCGCCTCGGGAGCGCCGGGGTTGCGGTGCCCGCGCGTGCACTGAACGAGATCGTCGAGGCCGGCTGGGCGCAAGCGCTGGCCCCCGTCGCCGACCGGATCGCCGCGATGGGGGAGTTCCTGCGCGCCGAGATCGCGGCCGGGCGCGGCTACCTGCCGACCGGGCAAAACGTGTTGCGTGCCTTCACCCAGCCCTTCGCGGACGTCCGGGCGTTGATCGTCGGCCAGGATCCGTACCCGACCCCTGGGCATCCCGTCGGGCTGTCGTTCTCGGTCGAGCCGGGTGTGCACCCGATACCGCGCAGCCTGCACAACATCTATCGAGAACTGCGCACCGACCTCGGCCTTGCTACACCCGCCAACGGCGATCTGACGCCGTGGTCGCAGCAGGGCGTGTTGCTGCTGAACCGGGTCCTGACGGTGGCGCCGGGTGTCCCCGCGGCGCACCGCGGCAAGGGGTGGGAGGCCATCACCGACCAGGCGATCCGCGCGCTCGTCGACCGGCACACGCCACTGGTCGCGATTCTGTGGGGACGTGACGCGCAGACGTTGCGGCCGCTGCTGGCCGGCGTGGCCTGCATCGAATCGGCCCATCCCAGCCCGCTGTCGGCCGATCGTGGCTTCTTCGGCTCTCGCCCGTTCAGCCGCGCCAACGCCCTGCTCGTCGAGCAGGGCGCCGAGCCGGTCGACTGGAAACTCACCTGAGCGAGTGGTGGTCGGCGCGGAAAGAGCCTGCGGACTGGCGTTGTCGGGGCGCCTCACTACTCTCGGTGGGGACTGCATCGGCTCGCGTCGGTGTTGCCCTCCGTGAACCCGCAAACCGTGACCGAAAGAGCGCTGAAGCAGCTTTGACCGACCGTCTGATCGTGCGTGGCGCCCGAGAGCACAACCTCAAGGACGTCAGCATCGACCTGCCCCGGGACTCGCTGATCGTCTTCACCGGCCTGTCCGGATCGGGCAAGTCCAGCCTCGCGTTCGACACGATCTTCGCCGAGGGTCAGCGTCGCTACGTCGAGTCGCTGTCCGCGTACGCCCGCCAGTTCCTGGGGCAGATGGACAAGCCCGACGTCGACTTCATCGAGGGTCTGTCGCCGGCCGTCTCGATCGACCAGAAGTCGACGTCGCGCAACCCGCGCTCGACCGTGGGCACGATCACCGAGGTCTATGACTACCTGCGGCTGCTATACGCCCGCATCGGCAAGCCGCACTGCCCCGTCTGCGGCGAGCCGATCAGCAAGCAGACTCCCCAGCAAATCGTCGACCGTATCCTCGAGATGCCCGACGGCACCCGATTCCAGGTGCTCGCGCCGGTCATCCGTGAGCGCAAGGGCGAATACGTCGACCTGTTCGCCGATCTGCAGAGCAAGGGATTCGCGCGGGTTCGAGT
>JBHEMN010000176.1:0-7611 GCA_046262575.1 Jatrophihabitantaceae bacterium | reverse complement strand
TCTCGGTGCTGGAGTACTTCATCTCGACGCACGGCGCCCGCAAGGGGCTGGCCGACACCGCCCTGCGCACCGCGGACTCCGGTTACCTCACCCGGCGCCTGGTCGACGTGTCGCAGGACGTGATCATCCGCGAGGAGGACTGCGGCACTGACCGTGGCTTCTCGCTGACGATCGCCGCGCCGGCCGCGGACGGGACGTTGGTCAAGGACGCCTACGTCGAGACATCGGTGTATGCGCGTGTGCTCTCCGAGGACGTCAAGGTGGGCAGCAAGAAGCTGGCCCTGGCCGGCTCCGATCTGGGCGACGTGCTGATCGAGCAGCTCGTCGCGGCCGGGGTCACCGAGGTCCGGCTGCGATCCGTGCTCACCTGCGAGTCGGCGCTGGGCACCTGTGCCGCCTGCTACGGCCGATCACTGGCCACCGGCAAGCTCGTCGACGTCGGCGAGGCGGTCGGCATCATCGCCGCCCAGTCGATCGGCGAGCCCGGTACCCAGCTGACCATGCGTACGTTCCACACCGGCGGCATCGCGGGTGAGGACATCACCCACGGTCTGCCCCGGGTGGCCGCGCTGTTCGAGGCGCGCGTCCCCAAGGGCGTCGCCCCGATCGCCGAGGCCTCCGGCCGGGTGCGGGTCGAGGAGTCCGACGGCACGAAGGGTTCGACCCGGCGCGTCGTAATCACCCCCGACGACGGCTCCGAGGAGCGGGAGTACCCGATCACCAGGCGCGCACGACTGCTGGTCAACGGCGGCGACAACGTCGAGGCCGGGCAGCAGCTGGTGTCCGGCGCGGTCAACCCGCACGACGTCCTGCGAATCATGGGTCCGCGCGAGGTGCAGCTGCACCTGGTGCGGGAGGTCCAAGAGGTCTACCGCAGCCAGGGGGTGGCCATCCACGACAAGCACATCGAGGTGATCATCCGGCAGATGCTCAAGCGCATCACGGTGATCGAGTCGGGTGCGACGGAGTTCCTACCCGGTTCGCTCGCCGAGCGCAGCATCTTCGAGGCCGAGAACCGCCGGGTCGTGGCCGAGGGTCACGAGCCGGCATCGGGCCGTCCGGTGCTGATGGGTATCACCAAGGCGTCACTGGCCACGGAGTCGTGGCTGTCGGCGGCCTCCTTCCAGGAGACGACGCGAGTGCTCACCGATGCCGCGATCTCTGCCCGCAGCGATTCGCTGGTCGGTTTGAAGGAGAACGTGATCATCGGCAAGCTCATCCCGGCGGGCACCGGAATCGCCCGGTACCGCAACGTCGAGGTGAACCCCACCGAGGAGGCCCGGGCAGCGGCGTTCTCGATGTCCGGGTACGACGAGAACGACTACTACGGCTTCGGTGCTGCCGGTGGTTCCCTCGGGCCAGCGGTTCCACTGGACGAGTTCGGCTACCACGACTACCGCTGACGTCCGTCCGCAGGGCCGGTTCCCACGGGCGCCGGCCCTGCGTAGATCCCGTGTCGGGGGTGATGGGAATGACGCTGACGGCGGTCTATAGCGGAGCGTGCGAGCTGTGCCAGTCCGGTGTGGCGTGGGTTTGAGCCCTGGATCGTGGCCCTGGACCGACTGTCCCTGATTCATCGCGGTGGGCGACCCGGGACCGGGCAGTGGGTGACCGCGACAGGCCGGGGGGCGAGTTGGCGCGGCGGCAGGCACCCCGGTAAGGTTGCTACTTGTGCCCGGAGCCATCCGGGTCTCGACCCGTGCCGGCCGGTGCGGTCGGCCGCACGCCCCGGGGACACCGAGGCCACGGCTGGCGCCCAGCGGCCCGGAACTCACTGCCCAGACCGACGAGACTTTGCCGGGCTGGCCCGTGGCGGCGTGGCGACACGCCCGACCTCGGGGACCGGTGGGAGTGAAAACAGCACAGGGGATCAACCGGGCGCCACCGTCCCGATCCGCGCACGAGAACGACTGACGAGCACCGCACCACTACGGCGAAAGAGGAGATTGCAGGCCGACATGCCTACGATCAATCAGCTGGTCCGTAAGGGCCGCGAGGACAAGATCAGCAAGACCAAGACCCCGGCGTTGAAGGGATCCCCCCAGCGCCGCGGGGTCTGCACCCGTGTCTACACGACGACGCCGAAGAAGCCGAACTCGGCGCTGCGCAAGGTGGCCCGGGTGCGCCTGACCAGCGGGGTCGAGGTCACGGCCTACATCCCGGGCGTCGGGCACAACCTGCAGGAACACTCCATCGTGCTCGTCCGCGGTGGCCGCGTGAAGGACCTGCCGGGTGTGCGATACAAGATCATCCGGGGCTCGCTGGACACCCAGGGTGTCCGTGGGCGTAAGCAGGCGCGCAGCCGCTACGGCGCGAAGAAGGAGAAGAGCTAATGCCGCGCAAGGGCCCGCCGTCCCGTCGCCCCCTGGTGGTCGACCCGGTCTACAACTCCCCACTCGTCACGCAGCTGGTGAACAAGATCCTGCTGCACGGCAAGCGTTCGGTGGCCGAAAGCATCGTCTACGGCGCTCTCGAGGGCGCCCGCGACAAGACCGGCAACGACCCGGTGATCACGCTCAAGCGCGCGCTCGACAACGTCAAACCGACGCTGGAGGTCAAGAGCCGCCGCGTCGGTGGTGCCACCTACCAGGTGCCGGTCGAGGTCAAAGGCCCGCGCAGCACCACGCTCGCCCTGCGGTGGCTGGTCGGCTACTCGCGCCAGCGCAGGGAGAAGACGATGACCGAACGGCTGATGAATGAACTCCTCGACGCCAGCAACGGCTTGGGTGCCGCTGTGAAGCGCCGTGAGGACACCCACAAGATGGCGGAGTCCAACAAGGCCTTCGCGCACTACCGCTGGTAATTGCCCACCCGCCGCCTCAGACACTTGGGGTCCCCGACAGGTTTCGAGCTTGCGAGAAAATCTGGTGGGGTTGAGAGAAGGAATCATGGCCAACAACGCCGAGCTCGCCACGACCCGAAACATCGGGATCATGGCGCATATCGACGCGGGCAAAACCACGACGACCGAGCGCATCCTCTACTACACCGGCATCAACTACAAGATCGGTGAAGTCCACGACGGCGCCGCCACGATGGACTGGATGGAGCAGGAGCAGGAACGCGGCATCACCATCACCTCCGCCGCCACCAAGTGCACGTGGAAGGGCCACACCATCAACATCATCGACACGCCCGGCCACGTCGACTTCACGGTCGAGGTCGAGCGGTCGCTGCGCGTCCTGGATGGTGCAGTCGCGGTCTACGACGGCGTCGCGGGTGTCGAGCCGCAGACCGAGACGGTCTGGCGCCAGGCAGACAAATACAGCGTTCCGCGCATGTGTTTCGTCAACAAGCTGGACCGCACCGGAGCGGACTTCTTCCGCTGCGTGCAGATGATGATCGACCGGCTCAACGCCACGCCGCTCGTGCTGCAGCTCCCGATCGGCAGCGAGGCCGACTTCATCGGCGTGGTCGACCTGGTCGAGATGCACGCGCTGACCTGGCGAGGCGAAACCCAGCTCGGTGAGGAATTCGCCATCGAGGAGATTCCCGCTGACGTGAGGGCGCTCGCCGACGAATGGCGCGAGAAGCTGCTCGAGACGCTGTCCGACGTCGATGACGAGATCGCCGAGATCTTCCTCGGCGACGGTGAGTTCACCGTGCCGCAGCTCAAGGCGGCAATCCGCCGCGCGACCCTGGCCGACAAGGTCAACCCGGTACTGACCGGCTCAGCCTTCAAGAACAAGGGCGTGCAGCCGATGCTGGACGCCGTCATCGACTTCCTGCCCTCGCCGCTGGACGTCGACCATGTCGAGGGCCTGTTGATGGACGGCGAGACCGTGGCGACCCGCCTGACCGACGAGTCCCAGCCGCTGTCGGCGCTGGCTTTCAAGATCGCCACCGACCAGCACCTCGGCAAGCTCACCTACGTGCGCATCTACTCCGGCGTGGTCGAGAACGGCGCTCAGGTGCTGAACTCCACGAAAGACCGCAAGGAGCGGATCGGCAAGATCTACCAGATGCACGCGAACAAGCGTGAGGAACTGCCACGCGCCGGAGCCGGCGACATCATCGCTGTCGCGGGGCTGAAGCAGACCACCACCGGCGACACCCTGTGCGATCCGCACAAGCCCATCGTGCTGGAGTCGATGACGTTCCCGGCACCGGTCATCTACGTGGCCATCGAACCGAAGACGAAGAGCGACCAGGAGAAGTTGGGCGTCGCCATCCAAAAGCTCGCCGAAGAGGACCCGACGTTCCAGGTCCGCACCGACGAGGACACCGGTCAGACGATCATCGCCGGCATGGGCGAACTCCACCTGGAGATCCTCGTCGACCGGATGCGTCGCGAATTCAAGGTCGAGGCCAACGTCGGCAAGCCCCAGGTCGCCTACCGCGAGACCATCAGACGGATCGTGGAACGCGAGGACCTCACCTACAAGAAGCAGACGGGTGGCTCCGGCCAGTACGCCAAGGTGCAGATCCGGCTCGAGCCGCTCGAGCTCACCACGGACGGACCCACCTACGAGTTCGAGAACGCCGTCACCGGGGGCCGCATCCCCAAGGAGTTCATCCCGTCGATCGACCAGGGCGCCCAGGAGGCCATGCAGTACGGCATCCTGGCCGGCTACCCGCTCGTCGGCGTGAAGATGATCCTTACCGACGGGGGCTACCACGACGTCGACTCCTCCGAGATGGCGTTCAAGATTGCCGGCTCGATGATCTTCAAGGCGGCTGCCCGCAAGGCCTCCCCGGCCCTGCTGGAACCGATGATGGCCGTCGAGGTCACCACGCCCGAGGAGAACATGGGCGACGTCATCGGCGACCTCAACTCCCGCCGCGGCCAGATTCAGGCCATGGAGGAGCGCAGCGGGGTGCGGGTGGTCAAGGCCCTCGTCCCGCTGTCGGAGATGTTCGGCTACGTGGGTGACCTGCGGTCGAAGTCGCAGGGCCGCGCGAGTTACTCGATGCAGTTCGACAGCTACGCAGAAGTCCCTAACAACGTGGCCAAGGAGATCATCGCCAAGGTCAACGGCGAGTAACCAGCAGAGTTTCCAAGTCCAACCAGCCGGACTAAGCGTCCCAGTGAAGACCGGCGACATCATTCCAAGAGGGAAAGGGATCCACAGTGGCGAAGGCGAAGTTCGAGCGGACCAAGCCGCACGTCAACATCGGCACCATCGGTCACATCGACCATGGCAAGACGACGCTGACCGCAGCAATCTCGCGGGTGCTGCACGATAAGTACCCGGTCTTGAACCCGAACACCGAGGCGTTCGACCAGATCGATAAGGCGCCTGAGGAGCGCCAGCGCGGTATCACCATCTCTATCGCGCACATCGAGTACCAGACGGAGAAGCGCCACTACGCACATGTCGACTGCCCCGGGCACGCCGACTACATCAAGAACATGATCACCGGGGCGGCCCAGATGGACGGCGCGATCCTCGTGGTGGCCGCCACCGACGGCCCGATGCCGCAGACGAAGGAGCACGTGCTGCTCGCCCGTCAGGTCGGCGTGCCCTACATCGTCGTCGCGCTGAACAAGGCTGACATGGTCGACGACGAAGAGATCATGGAGCTCGTCGAGCTCGAGGTCCGCGAGCTGCTCACGCAGTACGAGTTCCCGGGTGACGACGCTCCGATCGTGCGCGTCTCAGCGCTCAAGGCGCTCGAGGGCGACGACACGTGGGGCGAGGCCATCATGGAGCTGATGGGCGCGGTCGACGAGTCGATCCCGCAGCCCGTCCGCGAGACCGAGAAGCCGTTCCTCATGCCGGTCGAAGATGTCTTCACGATCACCGGCCGCGGCACGGTTGTCACCGGCCGTATCGAGCGCGGCGTGCTGAAGGTCAACGAGACGGTCGACATCATCGGCATCCACGAGCAGAAGCAGACCACCACGGTCACCGGCATCGAGATGTTCCGCAAGCTACTCGACGAGGGTCGGGCTGGCGAGAACGTGGGGCTGCTGCTGCGCGGCATCAAACGCGAGGACGTCGAGCGTGGGCAGGTCATCATCAAGCCGGGTACGACCACTCCGCACACCGACTTCGAGGCCAACGTCTACATACTCTCGAAGGATGAGGGCGGCCGGCACACGCCGTTCTTCAACAACTACCGCCCGCAGTTCTACTTCCGCACCACCGATGTGACCGGTGTGGTGACCCTCCCCGAGGGCACCGAGATGGTCATGCCGGGCGACAACACCGAGATGACGGTCGCCTTGATCCAGCCGATCGCCATGGAGGACGGCCTGCGCTTCGCCATCCGTGAGGGTGGCCGCACCGTCGGTGCGGGCCGCGTTACCAAGATCGTCAAGTAGCACGGTCGCACCGCTCCGGCACCGCCGCGAGCTCGTTCCTGAAGCACCACCGAACACAGTGAAGGTGAGTCAGCCACTATGGCGGGACAAAAGATCCGCATCCGGCTCAAGGCCTACGACCACGAGGCCATCGACGCGAGTGCGCGCAAGATCGTCGAGACCGTGACACGCACGGGCGCCACGGTCGTCGGACCGGTGCCGTTGCCGACGGAAAAAAACATCTACTGCGTCATTCGCTCACCGCACAAGTACAAGGACAGCCGCGAGCACTTCGAGATGCGCACCCACAAGCGGCTGATCGACATCCTCGACCCGACGCCGAAGACGGTCGATGCGCTCATGCGCATCGACCTCCCGGCCAGCGTCGACGTCAATATCCAATAACCGGAGATTCAGATCATGGCTAAGGACACCGATTCCTCACAGCGAGGAATTCTGGGCGAGAAGCTCGGCATGACCCAGGTCTTCGATGCGAACAACCGGATCGTGCCGGTGACCGTCATCAAGGCCGGCCCGTGCATCGTCACCCAGATCCGTACGCAGGAGAAGGACGGCTATACCGCCGTCCAGCTCGCCTACGGCCAGATCGACCCGCGCAAGGTGACCAAGCCGGTGGCCGGGCACTTCAAGGCTGCCGAGGTCACGCCTCGCCGGCATCTCGTCGAGCTACGCACGGATTCGATCGAGGGCTACTCGATCGGCGACGAGGTGGGCGTGGACGTATTCGCCGACGGCGCCGCGGTCGACGTCACCGGGAGCACGAAGGGCAAGGGCACCGCGGGCGTCATGAAGCGGCACGGTTTCCACGGCCTCGGAGCCGGCCACGGCACGCAGCGCAAGCATCGCTCGCCCGGTTCGATCGGCGCCTGCGCCACCCCGGGCCGCGTGTTCAAGGGCATGAAGATGGCCGGGCGGATGGGCCACGAGCGCCAGACCACGCAGAACCTGATCGTGCACCGGGTCGACGCCGAGCGTGGCCTGCTGCTCATCAAGGGCGCCATCCCGGGCCCCAAGGGCGGCCTTGTGATCGTGCGCGCTGCGGCGAAGGGAGCCCGACCGTGACGCTGTCGCTCACCGTGCAGAGCCCGGCCGAAACCACCTCGGCCGGTACCAAGTCCAAGTCCAAGGCCAAGGTCAGCAAGGTCGACCTGCCGGCCGAGATCTTCGACGTTCCCACCAACGTGTCCCTTATCCACCAGGTCGTGGTGGCCCAGCTCGCCGCCGCGCGCCAGGGCACGCACTCCACCAAGACCCGCGCGCAGGTCAGCGGCACCGGCGCCAAGCCGTACCGCCAGAAGGGCACCGGCCGCGCCCGTCAGGGCTCGCTGCGTGCCCCGCAGTTC
>JBHEMN010000175.1:0-24886 GCA_046262575.1 Jatrophihabitantaceae bacterium | reverse complement strand
GTCCGGAGATCCCAGCGACCCGCCCCCCGCCGCTACCGGCACCCGGATGTGGCGATCCCACGTCGCGGCGGCACGCGACGTCAGTGTGGCCGTGGGGCCCTTCTCGGTGTCGGACACGGTCGTGCAGGGCGTGCATCTGCGGTTGGGTGCCTACAGCCCCAGCCTGCGCGATCAACTCGTGCCCGAGTTCCAGCGGGCAATCACGAAACTCGCCGCCCTCCTCGGCCCGTTCCCGTTCCCGTCGCTGTCAGTGGCGCGACTGCCCGTCCAGGGTGGCGGGATTGAATACCCGAGTTCGATCCTGATGCTGGACGGCTCTCGCCTCGTCGCGGTACACGAGACCGTCCACCAATGGTTCTACGCCATGGTCGGCAATTCCCAAGCTTTACACCCATGGCTGGACGAGGCGTTCGCCGTGTATGCCCAGCACATCGTCGACGGCGAGTCCGAGCAGCCCGGCACGCTCGAGGCGCCTGGGACGGTCGACCGGTCCACCGAGTCCTACGGCACCGCGGTCAACGACTACTACTTCGTCACCTACGACAAGGGGGCCGCGTCCCTGGAAGCGGCGCGGGCCGCGGCCGGACCGAGCCGGTGGGACGCCGCGGTGCGCTGCTACGTAACCAGGAACGCCTGGAGGATCGCCAATCCAGCCGATTTCGCGGCCGCGGTGAATCAGTTCCCGAGGGCCATCGCCATCCTGACCCGGGCGGGATCGCTGCCCTGAGCACCTGCGAGGATCAGGCAGCCGGCGCGCTAACCGGATTCAGCCACCAGTTTGGCGATCCGCCCGATGCCCTCGATCAGGTCGTCGTCGCCGAGGGCGTAGGACAGCCGCAGATAGCCCGGCGTTCCGAACGCCTCCCCCGGCACAACGGCGACCTCCGCCTCGTCGAGGAGGACGTTGGCCAGCTCCGCTGAACTGGCCGAAACCTGGCCACGCAACGACCTGCCGAGCAGTCCCTTCACCGAGGGATAGACATAGAACGCGCCCTGCGGCTCGGGGCACACGATCCCGGGGATCTCGCCGAGCAAACCCACGATCAGCCTGCGCCGGCGGTCGAACGCGGCGCGCATGCGAGCCGCTGCCGTCAGGTCGCCGCTGACGGCAGCGAGTGCCGCGGCCTGCGCCACGTTCGAGACATTCGACGTGGCGTGCGACTGGAGGTTCGTGGCCGCCTTGACGACGTCGGCCGGCCCGATAAGCCAGCCGACCCGCCAGCCGGTCATCGCGTAGGTCTTGGCGACGCCGTTGACGACGACGACGCGCCCGCCCAGTTCCGGAACCGCTGTGGCGATCGAAACGTGTTGCGCGTCCCCGTAGACGAGGTGCTCGTAGATCTCGTCGGTGACTACCCACACGCCGTGCTCGGCGGCCCAGCGGCCGACCGCGACGACGCGCTCAGGGGGATATACCGCCCCGGTCGGGTTGGACGGGGAGACGAACAACAGCACCTTCGTTCGCTCAGTGAGCGCGGCGTCCAGCTGCTCGACCGTGGCGAGGTAGCCCGTCGTCTCGTCGGTGATGACCTCGACCGGAACACCTCCGGCCAGCTTGATGGCCTCGGGATAGGTGGTCCAGTACGGGGCGAGCAGGATGACCTCGTCACCTGGATCCAGAAGTGCAGCGAATGCGTTGTACACGGCCTGCTTGCCGCCGTTGGTGATCAGCACCTGGCTCGCGTCCACCTGGTAGCCCGAATCGCGCAGCGTCTTGGCCGCGACCGCCGCGCGCAGGTCCGGCAGGCCCGCGACGGGCGTGTAATGGTGGTTCTTGGGATCGCGGCAAGCGGCGACAGCGGCGGCGACGATGTGGTCGGGCGTGGCGAAGTCCGGCTCGCCGGCCCCGAAGCCAATAACGGGTCGGCCCGCGGCCTTGAGGGCCTTGGCCTTCGCGTCGACAGCCAGGGTGGCGGACTCGGTGATTGCGGCGATTCGGTCGGACACGCGGGCTCCCATGCTCCTATGGTCCCAGACCGCCACCGGGTATTTCCTTTCCCGCGCCCGCGGCGGTCAGGTCCGCTCCCATGTTCGCCGGCGGCGGGTTGGAGTGCAGTGTCCGCGACCCGTAGACTGGCGCATCGGGGTCCGCTGAGGCCTTGCGTCAGCGTGCTTGTCGACGCCCGACGCAGGCCCCGCCAGTCCTCGGAGGGGCGTGGCTCAATTGGTTAGAGCACCGGTCTCCAAAACCGGCGGTTGCAGGTTCGAGTCCTGCCGCCCCTGCGCCGCGTACCACTGAACGTTCGAGAGGAGAGCTCGTGACAGCAACTCGCACCGAGCCTGCCGCATCGCGCCCGACGGGTGGCCGTGGCGGGAAGCCCGCGCGCTTTGTTCGCGAGAGCATCTCCGAGATGCGCAAGGTCCTGTGGCCCTCGCGCAACGAACTGGTGACATACTCCATCGTCGTGATCATCTTTGTCGTGGTCATGGTGTCGATCGTCGCCGGTCTTGACATCGGATTCGCCAAGCTGGTGCTGCTGATATTCGGCTAGTGCCGCCGGTGCCCGCGCGCCTGGCGAGATCCGCCAACGAGCAAGAGAAGAGAGACAGTGTCCGAGTACGACGACGTCGTGGCCCCCCGCGACGAGCACCCTGAACTCGGCGACCCGTTCGGGGGCCCCCGCCGCCAGAGCGCCAAGGCCGTTGCTGACGGCCCTGCCGAGGCCGTTGCTGACGGCCCTGCCGACCTGGCCGCGGCGGCGCGCCTGCTCGGAGCCGCCGAGGGCGAGTCGGTGGCCACCGCCGCCGACGACGACGCGCTTGAGGTGTCCGCGCTCGGCACCGCTGCCGAACCCGCCGACGACGCCGAACCTGCCGACGCCACCGAGCCCGCCGCGGCCGCCGATCCGGCGGCCGACGCAGCCGGTGACGAACCTGATGGCGCTGAGGTGGCCGTCGAGGACCCGGTCGAGGAGTTGCGCCGTGAGTTGCGTACTGCGGCTGGCGACTGGTTCGTCGTGCACTCCTACGCGGGATATGAGAACAAGGTCAAGACCAACCTCGAGAGCCGCATCACCTCCCTGGACATGGAGGAATACATCTTCCAGGTCGAGGTGCCGGTCGAAGACGTCGTGGAGATCAAGAACGGCAAGCGCCAGCAGGTGCAGCGCAAGGTCTTTCCCGGCTACATCCTCGTCCGGATGGACCTCAACGACGAGTCATGGGGCGCAGTGCGCAATACCCCGGGCGTCACCGGTTTCGTCGGCGCCACCTCCCGGCCGTCACCACTGACGCTGGACGAGGTGCTCAAGATCCTCGCTCCCACATTGCAGAAGGCGATGTCGACCGCCAGCGGCCGGGGCGGCGGTGCCTCTGCCGACAAGCCCCAGGTGGCCCTCGTCGAGTACGAGGTCGGCGAGTCGGTCACGGTCATGGACGGCCCGTTCGCCACCCTGCCCGCCACAATCAGTGAGATCGATCCGGACCACCAGAAGTTGCACGTGCTGGTGTCGATCTTCGGCCGCGAGACGCCCGTCGAGCTGTCGTTCAGTCAGGTTTCCAAGCTCTAGCCAGCGAGCTACGTTCATCCGTCGAGAAGAAGAGAACTCATGCCTCCGAAGAAGAAGAAGCTCGCCGCGGTCATCAAGTTGCAGATCCAGGCCGGCGCTGCGAACCCGGCGCCGCCCGTGGGCCCGGCGCTGGGCCAGCACGGCGTCAACATCATGGAATTCTGCAAGGCCTACAACGCGGCGACCGAGTCTCAGCGCGGCCAGATCGTTCCGGTCGAGATCTCGGTCTACGAAGACCGCTCGTTCACGTTCGTCACGAAGACGCCGCCGGCAGCCCGCCTGCTGCTGAAGGCGGCGGGCGTCGACAAGGGCAGCGGCGAGCCGCACAAGACCAAGGTCGCCAGGGTCTCCATGAAGCAGGTGCGCGAGATAGCCGAGACCAAGATGGAGGACCTCAACGCCAACGACATCGATCAGGCTGCGAAGATCATCGCCGGCACGGCCCGCTCCATGGGCATCACCGTCGAGGGTTGAGCACGACCCCGACGTGCAGCTGGGCGCGGTCCCAGCAGCGGGCTGTTGCACATTCGGGAGCAGAAAGCGTGGGAGGGCGCCGAAGGCCGGCGCCCGCTGACCACTCGATTCACGAAAGGAGCACCAATGCAGCGCAGCAAGGCCTACCGCAAAGCGGCCGAACTCATCGAAGCCGACAAGATCTACTCACCGCTCGAGGCCGTCACCCTCGCCAAGTTGGCGTCCCCGACCAAGTTCGACGGCACGGTCGAGGTCGCCATGCGCCTCGGCATCGACCCCCGTAAGGCGGACCAGATGGTGCGCGGCACGGTCAGCCTGCCGCACGGCACCGGCAAGACGGCCCGCGTCATCGTCTTCGCCACCGGAGACAAGGCCGAGGAGGCCCGCGCCGCGGGCGCGGACAAGGTCGGCAGCGATGATCTGATCGCCGAGATCAGCGACGGCTTTCTCGACTTCGATGCCGCGATCGCCACGCCGGAGCAGATGGCCAAGGTAGGCCGCATCGCGCGCGTCCTCGGCCCCCGTGGCCTCATGCCGAACCCGAAGACGGGCACTGTCACCCCGGACGTCGCGAAGGCAGTAGCCGACATCAAAGGCGGCAAGATCAGCTTCCGGGTCGACAAGCAGGCGAACCTGCACCTGGTGATCGGCAGGGCGTCTTTCAGCGCCGAACAACTGGTCGAGAATTATGGTGCCGCCCTCGACGAGGTGCTGCGCGCCAAGCCGTCGTCCTCGAAGGGCAAGTTCCTGCGCAAGGTCACTTTCGCCACCACCATGGGCCCCGGCATCCCGGTCGATTCCAACCGCACGCGCAATCTGCTCGAGGACACCGTTCAGAGCTGAGCTGGATCCGGGCACGAGTACTCCCGCTGCAGTCGGGCGAGCGATTTGGCCGGACGCAGCCACGTCGCGTACCGTGAGGCCCGATCCACCGAAGACCGCTGGTCGCCACGTGCGCGCACGTGGCCGAACGCATCCGGAGCGCCGGAGCGGCCCGCGCAGGTTGGACGGTTCGGCTACCTTCGCCGCCCCGTTGCGCCCTGCGCCGGGGCGTTTCTCGTTCCTGCAGTGCGGAACCCAGCCCGACAGGAACGAGGGGAGGTAGCACATGCCGAATTCCGCGAAGGTGACTGCGGTCGCCGAGATGGCCGCGCATTTCACCAACTCCTCCGCGGCTGTCATCACCGAATACCGGGGCCTGACAGTCAAACAGGTGACCGACCTACGCCGCTCGCTCGGCCGCGACACCACCTATGCGGTCGTCAAGAACACTCTGACGAAGCGGGCCGCCGCCGACGCCGGCGTCACCATCGACGACAGTCTGCTCGTCGGGCCGACGGCCATCGCCTTCGTCACCGGTGACCCCGTCCAGGCGGCCAAGGGGCTGCGGGACTTCGCGAGGACCAACCCGCTGCTCGTCATCAAGGGCGGGTTGCTCGACGGCAAGTCGCTGTCCCCGGCCGAGATCGCCAAGATCGCTGATCTGGAGTCGCGCGAGGTCTTGCTGGCCAGGCTCGCCGGCGCCCTGAAGGCGCTGCCCACACGGGCCGCGGGGTTGTTCCAGGCTCCGCTTTCGCAACTGGCCCGCCTGGCCAACGCGCTGGCGGAGAAGAAGGCCGCAGCGGCCCCTGCTGCCGACGCCGAAGTCAGCGAACCTGCCGACCTCGACGCCGTGACGTCGGACGTGCCCGAAGTGACTGCCGAGGCCGCTGCTCCGGCCGGAACTGCCGAGGCACCTGGCACACCAGATACCCCCGCCGAGCCGGCGGAGTAAGAACCCATCCGGAAGCCGGCTCTCCCGGCTCGTTCGCAACACAGAATTGGAAGGAAGCCAACCATGGCGAAGCTCGGTACCGACGAGTTGCTCGACGCGTTCTAGGAAATGACCCTGCTCGAGCTCTCGGAGTTCGTGAAGCAGTTCGAAACCACCTTCGACGTCACCGCCGCCGCTCCGGTCGCGATGGCCGCCGCCGGTGGCGGTCCGGCCGCACCCGCCGAGGTCGCGGAGGAGAAGGACGAGTTCGACGTCACCCTCGAGGCCGCTGGCGAGAAGAAGATCCAGGTCATCAAGGAGGTGCGCTCGCTGACCAACCTTGGCTTGAAAGAGGCCAAGGATCTCGTGGACGGCGCGCCGAAGCCGGTCCTGGAGAAGGTCAACAAGGAGGCCGCCGAGAAGGCCAAGGCCGCCCTCGAGGCAGCCGGCGCGACGGTCACTGTCAAGTAGTTCGGCGGCTGCACACCCGGTTCAAAGGCTGAGCAGGTCGACGAGCGCGGGTGACCACTGGATCGCCCCGACCGGCTCACCCCCGCCGAGAACATCCACCGTCGACCATCGCCGCACGGCCTCGCCGGTGCGGCCCCAGTGCCGGAGTGCGGCAGCGAGCAGAGGCGGCAACGCCCGAGCCGCCCCGTCGTCGACCTTGACGGCGAAGGCGCGACCGTCGGGCAGCGCCGCGCCCCACACACCTTCGGCGCCGTCCTTGCAGAGCAGACCGTCGACACCGGCCGTCAACTCGGTCACCGCCCGCCCCGTGCCCCCGACCAGGCGTGGATGCGCGCGCATTGCGGCCCGCACCAAGGCGGCGGGCGTGCCTTGCGCTGCCCGAGCGGTCGCGGCGAACGCACGGGCCAGCCCGACGAGACTGATTGCGTGCGCCGGTGCGCCGCAGCCGTCGATGCCGCTCGCTGCGACTGACTCGCTGCCGGCCGCTTCGATGCTCGCCCGGATGGCGACCTGGAGCGGGTGTGCCGGGTCGCGGTAGGTGGCCAAGTCCCAGCCGTTAGCCACGCAGGTGGCCAGCATCGTCGCGTGCTTGCCCGAGCAGTTGTGGCAGATCGGTTGCAGCCCGTACCCCGCGCGTACGTGGGCGAGCATGGCCTGCGGGCTCGAGGGCAGATCCGGGGGGCACTGCAGTGCCGTCTCTTCGAGCCCGGCAGAAGCCAGGATGGCTCTGACCCCGGCCACGTGCACGTCCTCGCCAGCGTGGCTCGCCGCGGCCAGTGCGAGCGATCCGTCGCGGCCGGCATAGCCACACTCGAGCATCGCTATCGCCTGAAGTGGCTTGAGGGACGAGCGGGGGAAGACCGGCCGTTCGGGGGCTCCCGCGGCCACGGCCACCGCGCCCGCCGCGTCCAGCAGCACCAGGCTGCCGCGATGATGGGACTCGACGAACGCGTTGCGTGTGACATCGAGCAGGACGACAGACGCTGGCGGCACCCCGCGAACCTACGCCGTCAGTGCTCTGCGCCCGGCCCTGCTCAGCGCACCAGACCTGGCCGCTGCTGTCGTCGCAGCGACCACCTCAGCCGGCGCCCGGGCGAAGCCAGCCCGCATGCGCGCGGCCCGTCGGGTGCTCAGGTGCGCGAGCACATCATCGAGCTCGCCCCAAAGGGCGTGGGCGGCGGCGGCGACGAACATCTCGTCGATCTGCGCGTCGGTGACGAGCCGCACGACGTCGTCGACGCGGGCCTTGTCATCGAGGACGAATCCAATCCGCAACAACTGCCCACCGTCGAAGATCTGCACAGCCGCGGCCATGGCGGCCGGGCTGATCTGCGCGACGAAACCACCGATCACCACCCATTGCTGGCGGCGCGCGAGTTCCGCGCCGATCGTGGCGACTCGATGGGCCGGGATCCGGGCGATGAGCTCGGGTGCCCGGCTCGCGTCCAGGGCCGCCGAGACATCGGCGAGGTAGTCGTCCGACATCCGCGCGACCATGTCCACCGCGCGGTGCGGTTCGACGAGCTCCGCGGTGCGTGCGGCAAGCAACGGCGCGATGGCGTGCTCGGTGATCTTGGCGGCAATGGGGCCGGGCAGGGCTTTCGACAGCGCCGCCATCTTGGCGAAGGCCGGCTTGTCCGCCTCGAACAGCGCCGCGGCGATCTGCGCACGCAGGACTCGCAAGTCCGCGGCAGGCACACCTGCGAGAGCGATCAGGCGATCCGGTTGCACGCCAAGTGTATGGGCGAGCTTCTGGATTTCCGCGGCGGACCCGGATGGGCTCATCTGCCCAGCGCCCTCTTGACAACCCCCCGGACAGGGAACGGCACGTGCTTGAGCGTCGCCTCGAACGCTTCGGTAAGGCTGCGCGTCTGCTGCCGGCGCGCCTCGATCATCACCTCGACCAACCCCGCACGGATCGTGATGTCGAGGGCAAGAATCGTGGCGGGGGGATCGGCACCGAGCAGCTCACGTAGCGACTGATCGGGGTCGTTCATCCTCAACTCCTCCGAGTGCGGCGGCCGCTCGCACCCACCCGGGTACCCACCTGGCAGTGGCGCGTACCGTCACGCGGGGGGACGGGAGTTGCGACCTTTATTGTTGCCACCGTCGTTACCAACGGGTAGCGACCTCGTTAAGTTAGTGCGATGGCAGCGCACCGCGGCGGCGGTGCCCGCACCGACTGCTCGAAAGGGGACGGCTCGTGGGTGTCGAAGTCGCAGTCCACGACCTGACCAAGTCCTTCGGCAAGCAGACCATTTGGGGCGATGTCACACTCACCCTGCCCCCCGGCGAGGTCAGCGTGATGCTCGGCCCGTCGGGCACCGGCAAGTCGGTCTTCCTCAAGACCCTGATCGGGCTGCTCAAGCCCGATAAGGGCTCGATCATGATCCGCGACGTGGACGTGGCGCGCTGCAGCGAGGCGAAGCTGTACGAAACGCGCAAGCTGTTCGGAGTGCTGTTCCAGGACGGCGCGTTGTTCGGGTCGATGAACCTGTTCGACAACATCGCCTTCCCGCTTCGTGAGCACACGAAGAAGAGCGAAAAGGAAATCCACGACATCGTCTCCGAAAAGCTGGACCTGGTGGGCCTGGCGGGCACGGAGAAGAAGCTGCCTGGCGAGATCTCCGGCGGTATGCGCAAGCGGGCCGGCCTGGCGCGGGCGCTCGTCCTTGAGCCGGAGATCATCCTCTTCGACGAGCCGGACTCCGGACTGGATCCGGTGCGCGTCGCGTACCTGAATCAGTTGATCATCGATTTGAACGCGGTCACCGACGCCACGTTCCTGATCGTCACCCATGACATCGGCACCGCACGCACCGTGCCCGACAACCTGGGCATGCTTTTCCGCCGCGAGTTGGTGATGTTCGGCCCGCGCGAGGTGCTGCTCACCAGCGAGGAGCCGGTGGTCAAACAGTTTCTCAACGGCCGCCGCGAGGGCCCGATCGGCATGTCCGAGGAGAAGGACTCCGCACAGGTCGCCGCCGAACTCGCTTCCCTCGACGGCGCTCCCCCCCGGCACCCGGGGGCCGCACCCAAGGGGGGGATCGGTGGCGGCGTGCCGCCGCAGATCCAGCCTTCGCCCGGGTTGCCCGAACGCCGGGCCGCCGGCCGTCGTCAGCAGCGGGTGATGGACATGATGCACACGCTGCCGGAGTCGGCGCAGAAGGCGATCCAGGAACTCCTCGACCAGGAGCATCAGGAGGAGATCGACGCCCGCGAAGCCTCGGGAGGAATCGCTTCGGGGTTGGCCAACCGTGCCGAGGACCCGACGCAACGACTCCCGATAGGCAACGGCTGATGGCCCTGTCGCCTGTCGCGGGCATCAGCCAGGCGGGCCGCCTGTTCGCTCTCTTCCTCGACGTCGGCCGCTTGATGTTCCGGCGCCCGTTCCAATTCCGCGAATTCATTCAGCAGGCGTGGTTCGTGGCGAGCGTCACGATCGTGCCCACGGCGCTCGTGTCGATCCCGTTCGGCGCCGTCATCGCGCTCCAGATCGGAAGCCTGTCCCGGCAGGTAGGTGCGCAGTCTTTTACCGGCGCCGCCAGCGTCCTGGCGATCGTCCGGGAGGCCAGCCCGATCGTCGTCGCTCTGTTGATCGCGGGCGCGGGGGGCTCGGCGATCTGCGCTGACCTCGGCAGCCGCAAGATTCGCGACGAGATCGACGCCATGGAGGTGCTGGGCATCTCGCCCGTGCAGCGGTTGGTCGTTCCCCGGGTCTTCGCCTGCACACTCGTCGCGGTCGCCCTGAACGGCCTGGTCTCGGTCGTGGGCGTCGCGGGCGGCTACTTCTTCAACGTTGTGCTACAAGGGGGCACGCCAGGCGCCTACCTGGCCAGCTTCTCCGCACTGGCCCAGCTTCCAGACGTCTATACCGGCGAGCTCAAGGCCTTCATCTTCGGAATCATCGCCGCGGTCGTGGCGTCCTACAAGGGACTCAACGCGGGCGGCGGTCCGAAGGGCGTCGGCGACGCGGTCAACCAGTCCGTGGTGATTACCTTCCTACTGCTGTTCTTCGTGAACTTCGTCGTTACCGCCGTGTACTTCCAGGTCGTCCCGGCGAAGGGGTCGTAGTGTCCACCGACCTGATCGCCAGCGCGCGCAAGGCCGTCAACGCGCCGCTCGGCATGCTCGACGAACTCGGCACCCAGATGTCGTTCTACATCCGGGCACTGGCGTGGACGCCTCGCACGCTGCGGCGCTACAAGAAGGAGACACTGCGGCTGCTGTCCGAGGTCGCCTTCGGCAGCGGTGCGCTCGCCGTCATCGGCGGCACGGTCGGCGTGATCGCGTTCCTGTCCTTCTTCACCGGCACCGAGGTCGGTCTGCAGGGCTACGCCGCGCTCAACCAGCTGGGCCTCGGGCCGATCAGTGGGTTCATCTCGGCATTTTTCAACACGCGTGAGATCGCACCCCTCGTCGCGGGTCTCGCGCTCTCGGCCACGGTCGGATGCGGATTCACCGCTCAGCTCGGTGCCATGCGGATCAGCGAGGAGATCGACGCGCTCGAGGTGATGGCGGTGCCCAGCCTGCCCTTCCTCGTGACCACGCGCATCATCGCCGGATTCATCGCGGTCATCCCGCTGTATGTCATCGGCCTGCTGTCGTCCTACTTCTCGACGTATCTCATCGTTGTGTATTACGAGCACGCCTCGCCGGGCACCTATTCGCACTACTTCCATCTCTTCCTGCCGCCCGGCGACGTCGTCTGGTCGTTCTTCAAGGTGCTGGTCTTCTCCCTTGTCGTGATCTTGACGCATTGCTATTACGGCTATACGGCCAAGGGCGGGCCCGCCGGCGTCGGCATTGCGGTGGGTAAAGCGGTGCGCACGGCCATCGTGGCGATCAACGTGTTCGACCTGTTCCTGTCGCTCGCGATCTGGGGCTCCACCGTCAGTGTCAGGTTGGCGGGTTAACGGCCATGGCGAGAGAAAGCATCGGAGTGATCGTTCGCCGCAGACTCCTCGGCCTCGGCTTCATCGCCTTGATCCTCGCTCTGGCGTCGCTGTCTGTGGCCTTCTACAACAAGGCGTTCACCAAGGTCGTCATGGTCACGTTGAAGACAGATCACACCGGCAACCAACTGCTCACCGAATCGGACGTCAAAGAACGCGGCATCATCGTCGGTTCGGTGCGCAAGGTGAAGGTCGCCTCGCACGGGGAGTGCCAGGACCCGACCGGAACGTGCTCGGTGATCACGCTCGCACTCGACCCGTCGCGGGTGAAGCTGATCCCCAACAACGTCTCGGCCCAGATCCTGCCGAAGACACTGTTCG
Source organism: Jatrophihabitantaceae bacterium (assembly GCA_046262575.1). Taxonomy (GTDB): domain Bacteria; phylum Actinomycetota; class Actinomycetes; order Mycobacteriales; family Jatrophihabitantaceae; genus QHCC01. The sequence continues at coordinate 13,403 of JBHEMN010000175.1, read as the reverse complement.
GCGAGCAATACATCGCGCTGCAACTGCCCGAGCACGCCGGCCCACCGATCAAGGGCGGCGCCGTCATCTCGCAGGACCGCTCCGCGGTGGCTCTCGAGACCCAGAAGGTCATCGGCGACCTCCTGCCCCTGCTGCAGGCAGTCAGGCCCGCTGAGTTGAACGCCACGCTCACTGCCATGGCGACGGCGCTGCGGGGACGCGGCGAGAGGCTCGGCCAGACCTTCGTCGTGATGGACAACTACCTCAAGGCCCTCAATGCTGAATCGTCGCCGGGCAAGACCTACCTGGCGCAGGCGATCGACGACTTGAAGAAACTCGGCCAGGTCTCCGTCAAGTTCAACGATGCGGCGCCAGATCTCATCGCCACGCTGGACAACTTTCAGACGTCCGCGAAGACGCTCATCGAGAAGCAGGCGGCTCTGGATACCCTGCTCACGGCGGGTAGCGATACATCGAATATCCTCGCGAGCTTCCTGAGCGAGAACAAGCAGCGCCTCATCACAGTCGTCGATACGTCGGACAAGATGTATGCCCTGCTCAACAGGTACACCCCCGAGTACGTCTGCATGCTCAGCGGTCTGGTGGGGGTCAACAATCTGGCCGAGGGCAGCATCGTCAACGGACAGATCCAACTCAGTGCCCAGTTCTACGTCGCTCCTCCGAACCTCGGCAAGTACGTCCCGGGCAATCAGCCGAGGCTGCTCACCGGATTCGGACCGCACTGCTTCGGCCTGCCGCACCCGCCGGTGCCGTTCAAGGTCCCGGGCAGCTTTCGGTGCTTGAACGACGGTGCGGCGTTTACGAGTGACGCGTGCGCGCAGGCCGCCAAAGCGACAGCATTCAACCAACAAGCCATCGGGTCGCCCGCCGAGAACGCACTGGTGAATGCCGTCATCGCCGCCAACTACGGGACGACACCGGACAACGTGCCCCGGATCGCAACATTGCTGGCTGCGCCGGCCCTACGGGGAATGAAGGTGACGGTCAAGTGAGAGGTCTGCTATCGCCCCTGATAAAACTCGTCGTCTTCCTGGTCATCACGGCGTTTGCGACTTACGTGCTTGCTGCCACGATCGCCAACACCAGCTATGGAGCGACCAAGAGCTACAAGGCGGTGTTCACTGACGTCGCGGGGTTGTCTGTGGGCGACGACGTTCGCATCGCGGGCGTACGGGTGGGAACGGTCAGTGGCATCAAGATCGTCAAGCACAATCTCGCGCAGATCTCGTTCACCGTCATCAAGGACCGCTCGTTGCCGAAGTCGACCAAGGCTCGGCTGCGCTATCGCAACCTCATCGGTCAGCGGTACTTGGACATCGTTCAGGGCGCAGGCGACCCAAACGATCTCCTCAAGGACCACGGCACGATCCCGCAAAGCCAAACCACCAACGCGCTCGACCTCACTGCGCTGTTCCAGGGTTTCCAGCCGTTGTTCACCGGACTCAATGCCGATCAGATCAATCAGCTGTCCACCGAGATCATCCAGGCCCTGCAGGGCGAAGGGGGCAGCCTCGAACTACTCCTCACCAACCTCGCCGACCTCACCAACGCGGTTGCAGACAAAGACCAGATCATCGGCAGCGTGGTCAACAACCTGACCTCGGTGCTGACTGTCGTCGGTGATCGAGACGCGGAGCTGTCGAATCTGATCATTCAGTTGCAGCAGTTCGTCTCCGGTCTGTCGGCCGATCGCAACGCCATCGGCAACTCCATCGACAGCATCAATGCGTTGGCGACGTCGACCGCCGGCCTGCTGACCCAGGTCCGCGCGCCGCTGGCCAAGGACATCACCGCGCTCACCGCACTCACCGCGAACCTGAACCGGAACAGCGCGACCGTGCAGCAGGTCCTGCAGGAGTTGCCGACCACGGCCGCCGCCCTGGTCCGGACGGGTAGCTACGGAAGTTGGTTCAACTTCTACCTGTGCTCGGTCAGTGGCACCATCATCTACCCCGGTGGCGTCGTCGTTCATATCCCGTTCTCGCATTCACCCGCCGCGAGGTGCCAGGGATGACCCACGTGCTCAGGGACGAGGACTCGCCGGTAGTGCTGCGCGAGGAGCCGCCGACACCAGTCAAGACCCGCCGGTCCAAAGTCGGCGGAAAGTCCTTCAGCGCTCGAAACCCCACTGCGATCGGCTCGATCGGCCTCGTGTTGATCCTCGTGATCCTGTGGGCGGCCTTCAACGCGGCCAAGCTGCCGCTCATCGGAGGTGGCACCACCTACACCGCACTGTTCACCGAGGATGCCGGGCTGGGCCCCAACGACGACGTCAGAATCGCCGGCGTCAAGGTGGGAACTGTCACCTCGACCGCGCTGGACGGCGACCGCGTCAAGGTCAAGTTCAGGATCAAGCACGCCTTTATCGGCGACCAGAGCACGGTGGACATCAAGCTCAAGACCTTGCTGGGAGCGAAGTACCTGGCCATCGACTCGCTCGGCACCAAGAAGCAGAAGCCGGGTGACCAGATTCCGCTGACGCGGACGCATTCGCCGTTCGACATCTATCCGGCGTTCACCGGGCTCACCGAGACGGTCAAGGCGATCGACACGACGCAGCTCGCCAAAGCCTTCGACGTGTTGTCGCAGGACTTCTCGGGCACGCCAGCGGTAGTCAAGCCGGTTCTGAACGGTCTGACCCGACTGTCCAACACGATCGCCTCCCGCGACATCCAACTTCGCACCTTGCTGCGCAGGGCCAACGACGTCACCGGGGTGCTGGCCAGCCGTGACGTGCAGTTGCAACGGCTGCTGGCGGACGGCGCGCTGCTGCTCGACGAACTGAACGCGCGCCGTGACGCGATCCACTCGCTGCTGGTCAACACGACGACGCTCTCGACCCAGCTGTCGGGCCTGGTATCCGACAACCAGAAGACGATCGGCCCGATGCTGGACAATCTGCATCAGGTGCTCGACCTCCTGCAGCGCAATCAGGACAACCTCGATCGAGGTCTGCAGTTGTTGGCGCCGTTCTACCGCGTCTTCACCAATGCACTGGGCAACGGGCGCTGGTTCGACAACTACATCTGCAACATCGGCGCGGCGGGCATCATCGGAATCATCGGAATCGGCGGCGGCGACGGCGGGTGCAAACCATGAAGAAGCTGTCGAGCACGATGATCCGCGTCATCTCCGGGCTGCTCGTCCTGGCGCTTGTGGTGATCGGCGCCATCTACGTGTTCTCCGGTGGCCACACCAAGAAGCTCAGTGCCAACTTCTCTTCCGGTGTCGGCGTCTACCCGGGGACGCCGGTGAAGATCCTCGGTATCAACGTCGGCTCGGTCACGAAGGTCACCCCGAGCGGTGATTCGGTGAAGATCGAGATGAAGTACGACGACAAGTACAAGGTCCCGGCCAACGCGGTCTCGTTGATCGTCGCAAACTCGCTGGTCAGCGACCGCTACCTGCAACTGGCCCCGGCCTACAACGGTCACGGACCGGTGATGGCGAACGGCGCCCACATCCCGTTGGATCGCACCGCCTCACCGGCGGAGCTGGATGACGTCTACGGGGCGCTGAACAAGCTGTCGGTGGCGCTGGGGCCCAACGGCGCGAACAAGAACGGTGCGTTCAGCAGTCTGATCAACGTCGCGGCGGCCAACCTGGACGGCAACGGCGCTGCTCTGAACGACAGCATCCGGAACCTGTCCAAAGCGGCCCTGACCCTGTCCAACGGGCGCGCGGACCTGTTCGGCACGGTAACCAATCTCAGGTCGTTCACCCAGGCGCTGTCTCAGAGTGACGCGCAGGTGCGGCATTTCGAGAACCAACTCGCCCAGGTCGCCGGCGACCTAGCCGATGAGCGCGGTGATCTCGGCGCTGCGCTGCACAACCTGGCGATCGCGCTGCACGACGTGGCCAACTTCGTCAAGGCCAATGCCAGCAAAGTGCACACCGACATCCTCGGGCTCGAGAGTCTCACCAACATCCTGGTCAAGGACAAGGCCGCACTGAACGAAGCCCTCACGGTCGGCCCCGTCGCCTTGGCGAACCTGACCCACGCGTACCAGGAGAGCACCGGGACGACGGGTACCCGAAGCAACTTGGCCAATACCGGCGACCCGGCCCAGATCTGCGCCGTACTTGACCAGGTGACCGGCGGGCTCAACAAGCTGCCCGCCGGTAGCCAGCTGCTCGGTAAGCTCACCTCGCAGATCGTCTCGACGTGTAAGTCGGTGGCAAAGTCACTGGCGGGCGGCACACTGCCCGATGTCCCCGGGCTGACGAAGAACCTGACGTGCATCCTGGCCGTCCTGCCGATCATTCCCGGGAAGTGCTGAGTATGCCTACCAAGGTGCTCGCCCTCGCCCTGGCCGTCGCCACCGCCGGCCTGACCGGTTGTGGCTTCCACGGCCTTTACAGCGCGAATCTGCCGGGTGGCCCGAACCTCGGGAGCCACCCCTACACGGTGACGATCGCATTCGCCGACGTGCTCGATCTGGTGCCGCAGTCCAACGTCAAGGTCAACGACGTCGCGGTCGGGAAGGTCACGTCCGTATCCCTTGACGGCTGGGTCGCCAAGGTCAAGGTGAAGCTCAACCGGGACGTCCACCTGCCGGCGAACTCCCGCGCCACGGTGCGGCAGTCCTCCCTGCTCGGGGAGAAGTTCGTCGACCTCGAGCAGCCGCTCGGCAAGCCGGAGGGAACGCTGGGCGACGGAGCCAAGATCCCACTTTCGAGCACCGGAACGGCGCCGGAGATCGAGGAGGTGCTCGGTGCCCTGTCTCTGCTGCTCAATGGCGGCGGCCTGGAGCAGATCCGGGGGATCACCACTGAGTTGAACAAGGCGCTGAAGGGCAACGAAGGTGCGGTCCGTGACCTGCTCACGCAACTCAACGGCTTCGTCGGTGGCCTGGACAGGCAGAAGGACGACATCACGACCGCGCTCGTCAACATCGACAAGCTGGCGGCCACGCTGAACCGGCAGAAACAGACGATCATCGCCACGCTTGACACCTTCCCGCAGGCGCTCACCATCCTGAAGAACGAGCGGAGCAAGCTGACTACGTTGCTGGAGAGCCTGGCCAGGCTCGGAACGACGGCTACCAGCGTGATCACCGCCACGCAGACGAACTTCGTCTCCGCACTCAAGAGCCTGGCGCCGGTGCTAGATACCCTGACCGCCGCTGGATCGGACTTCCCTGAGGCGCTGAAGATCTTGCTCACGTTCCCCTTCCCGCTCGACAGCACCACCAAGTTCATCAAGGGCGACTACGCGAACCTGAGCTTGTTCCTGGACCTGAACCTGAGTAACAACCTGTGCGGTCTCAATCCAGCGCTGTGCCCGCTGGCCAAGACACTGACGCCCAAGTCAGCGAAGACCAAGCCGCTCACCGCTGCCTCAGGACCGGTCACTCCACAAACGTCCGGCGCGCAGAAACTGCCGCTTCCCGTGATCCCCGGCGTGGGCGGGTGATGACGAAATGTTGAGGCGAACGACCAAGATCCAGCTGATCCTCTTCGCGATAATTACCCTCGTCGGGGTCTCCTACGTGAGTGCCGAGTACGTCGGTCTTGCCAAGGGCCTTTTCGGGGCAAAGGGATGCACGATCAGCGCGGACTTCCCGGACTCCGGTGGCATATTCACCAACGCCGAAGTCACCTACCGGGGCGTGACGGTGGGAAGGGTCGGCCAACTGTCCCTGCTCGAGAACGGCGTGCGCGTCGATCTCGAGCTGGCCAAGTGCAACAGCCCCAAGATCCCGGCGAATGCAATGGCGCAGGTCAGCAACCGCTCCGTGATCGGTGAGCAGTACGTCAACCTCATCCCGACGTCTGACAAGGGCCCCTACCTGAACGGCGACTCAGCTCCCATCCCGATGCAGCGCAATCGCGTTCCGGTGGCCACGCAGGTCCTGCTCGCCAACCTCGACAGCTTTGTCAGGAGCGTCGACACCCACAAGCTGCAGGTGGCTGTCACCGAATTGGGGCTGGCCTTCAACAATCAAGGACCTGCTCTGGGTTCGCTGCTCGACTCGACGAACAACCTGCTGCTGGCAGCCGAAAAGAATCTTCCTGACACCCTCGCGTTGATCAGGCTGTCCGGCGGCGTGCTGCAGACACAGCTTGACGAAGCGCCTGCGATGGCGAGTTGGGCCCACAGCCTCAACCTGCTGAGCAAGCAATTCAAAGACAGCGACGCCGACATTCGCAGTCTGCTGGACAACGGCCCGGCCGACCTCGGAGTCATCTCCAAGTTCGTACAGGACAACCGCACGGACCTTGGCATCACCTTCGCGAACCTCGCCTCGACGGGTCAACTGCTCGTGCGTCATCTCGACGGCATCGAGGAGGTGTTCGAGCTCTACCCGGCGCTCGCTGCGGGTAGCTACACGGTGATTCGCAACGGCGTCGGTGCTCTGGGTTTCGAGGTGAACTTCAACGATCCGCCCGACTGCGGCTCGCCGACTTCAGGCCGCGACGGTTACGACGGCACCCAGCTGCGCCCACCGTCCGATCTCACTCCGAAGGCGCCCAACACTGCCGCGCATTGCAACCTCCCGGTGAGTTCGGGGACAAACGTCCGCGGTGCAAGCAACGTGCCCGGCGGCGACCCGATCAGCACGGCCGGCGGCGGGGTGGCCTATCCTCGCGTGAACACGGCAAACACCGTCAGAGTGGGCGCCACGGACGGCAGCTCCTCGATCCTGGGCGATAGGTCTTGGATCGCGATCCTGACCGACGGGCTGCACTGAACCAGCTGCATCCGGCCCGCGTAGGCAAGGCCGTCGGCTCTGCAGCGCGCGCTGGGTGAACTAGGGAGATCATGAGGCAACCACGACGTCCGAGCGGGAGCGCGCCGTGGATCACGGCGGCGGTGCTCGGCGGGGTCGCGCTCATTCTGGCCGGGCTCTTCGTCCTGGTGATCCGCCCGGCGCACGACCGGCACGATTCCGCCCCGAAGGCGCCCGGGTTGAGCGGTGCCGAGCAGCAGGCGGTGGACGCGGGCGCGAAGCAGATCGTGAACATCCTGACCTTCTCCCGCAAGACGTTCGAGGCCGACTACGCCCGCACGCTGGCCGGGGCCACCGGGGCGCTGCGCGTTGACCTCGAGAAGCAGAAGCCCACCCTCCTGGCACAAATGACCACGGGCAAGTTCGATCTCGAGGGCACCGTCACCAACTCGGCCTTCGAAGAAATCAACGGCAACAATTCGCTCGTCCTCATCTCCGCCCAGGGGTACAAGCTGCCCGCGGGCGGACGGCGCACTCTGGCCACCACCGCACGCTTCGAGGTGACCATGACGAAGGTCGACGGCAAGTGGCTCGCCGGCGGGCTGCAGAGCGTGGGTCTGATATGACAAACCGCAAGAAACCGAAGGTGCGGCAGGCTCCCGCCGACTCGTCGCCAGCCCCCGCCGAGGAGGCCGAGTCACCGGCCCCCGCCGAGGAGGCTGAGGCACCGCAGCAGGCCGACGGCGTCTCGGTGCCGCGGCGCCCATCGGCCGGCGCCAAGGCAGCCACCCGTGCCCGGCGAATCGGGGGCCGGCCGGCCGCAGCCGCGGATGTCGTGCGCGAGACCGCAGCGGATCCGCGGCCGGCCCGGGCGTCGAGCGACGAGGATAACGCCCGCCCGGCCCAGCCATTGAAACGAACCGCTCCGGTCACGCCCGCGACCGGTGTGAGCGATGCGACCGGTACGACTGAGCGGCGGCCGAGACCGCGCGCGAAGAAGGTCGGCGTCGCGGAGAAGGTCGGCGTCGCGGAGAAGGTCGGCGTCGCGAAGAAGGTCGGCGTCGCGAAGAAGGTCGGCGTCGCGAAGAAGGTCGGCGTCGCGAAGCGGCCCGAGCGCACAACGCACGACGGCGCGGCAGAGACCAAGGACCCCGCCACCGACGCACCGGCCGATCGCCGGCGGCCGAGGTGGCTGCGCTGGATCCCGGCGGGTCTGGCTGGTTTGGTCGCCGTCGCCCTCCTGGTTGCCTGCCTGTGGAAGCTGCCCGGCGCCCTGGCCGGCAAACCAGCCGAGCACAGCAATGCGATCCGCAACCAGGTGCTGGCCACCGCGAAGACGTGCAGTGCGGCGATCGTGTCCTACGACTACCGCGAGCTGGCCGCCTCCGAGAAAGCCGGCCGGGACTGCATCACCGGCAAGTTCAAGGACGACTACACCCACGCCATGGAGACCACGGTCAAGACGCTCGCACCGCAGACGAAGACGGTGCAACTCTTCCAGATCGCGAAGGCCGGAGTGGAGCGGGTCAGCCCGGACGGCAAGCAGTGGGTCGTGCTGATCTATGGCCAGCAACAGGTCACGAACACGAGCACGGCCAAGGACAAGCCCCGTCTGGACATCCTGAACGTGGAGGCGACTCTGGACCAGGTCGACGGCAAGTGGCTGGTCTCCTCGATTCGTTAGGCGCGTTGCGCACCACGTCTGCCCTATTCGTGCGCAGGAGGTGACGTGGACGGCAACCCGTTGCTGCCCTTCGTAGAGTCCGAGGCCGACCGCCTGATTCTCGACGTCCGGCCGCCGGACGCGCCCGACCTGCCGCACGTGCCGGGACTGCTGGCCGGGGCAGCGGAGGTCGATATCACCCCACCGCCGGGGATGCCGAAGGCCGGCCACTCCTCCAACGCGGAGACCGGGTTGGGGGTGCGCACCCGGTTGCATGCCCACGTGGTGCACCTGCGTGCGGGCACCACCTCCCTCGCCCTGGTGCAGTGCGACCTACTGGCCGGATCTGCGATCGTGGCTCAGCTCGTCGCGCAAGCAGTCGCCGCGAGCACGGACGTGCGGCTGCCAGGTCTGTTCATGGGCGCCACGCACACCCACGCCGGCCCGGGCCAGTTTCACGGCAACGAGCTGATGAACCGCTTCTCCTCGAACCATGCCGGCTTCGACCCGGCCTGGACGTCGTTCCTCGTCGGCAGGATCGCCACAGCCGTGCACGACGCGGTCGCCACGCGGCGGCCCGCCCGGCTGGCCTTTGGCGCCACCGAGGTGTGGGGGCTGACCCGCAACCGATCGCTGGACGCCTACGTCCGCAACGAAAACGTGGCTGACAAGAGCAGAACGCCGCAGCGCAAGTACGCCGCGATCAACCCGTGGCTGCACCTGCTGCGGGTCGACGGCGAAGCGAGTGACGGCGGGTTCGAGCCCCTTGCGGCGATGGTCATCTTCTCGGTGCACGGCACCGGTATCTCCCAGCGGGACCATGCCTACAACGCCGACGTCTGGGCCTATCTCAAGGGCGAGCTCGCCGGTCACATCCTCTCGACGACCGGGCGTCGCGCGGTGGTCGGCGCCGTCGAGGGCACCCACGGCGACGTGGCGCCAGCGGTGCGCCCGGGCCAGCTCGTCTATCCCGAGACCGAACGGGTCGGGCGCGGGATCGGGACTGCGGCGGCCGAGCTCTACGACCGGCTCGAGAAAGAACTGGGCGCGCAGGTGCAGTTGGCGGCCGGACTGCGCGAGATCGACCTCGCCCAGCGGCCGTCGCTGGCCGGACTCACCCTGCCCGCGCCCGCGTTCGGGGCCGCCACGATGGCCGGCGCGCACGAGAACCACACGCCGCTCATTCACCGCATACCGCCGTTTCGTCCAGGATTGCCCAAGCCCCGCGCCCGCGGGCCGCACGGCGCGAAGTGGATCCCCGGCGGGCGTGGGCTGCACGATCGGCTGATCCCCCCACGCAGCTTTCCGAGCGTGCTGCCCGTCCAGGTCCTCCGGATCGGGCCGACCCTCCTGGTGGGGCTGCCCTTCGAGGTCACCGTCGAGGCCGGGCGCCGGGTCGAGGCAGCGGTTGGCGACCTGATCGGGTCGAGGGCCGGCGTCGAGCGGATTGCCGTGTCCTCGCTGGCCAACGAGCAGTTCTGCTATCTGACGACGCCCGAGGAGTACTCCCTGCAGCGTTACGAGGGCGGCAACACTCTCTACGGGCCGAGCAGCCAGCCGTTCGCCGCGGCCGCGGCGGCCGCGCTGGCCGCCGACGTGCTGACCCGAGGCTGGGTCGCGGAGTCGCTGCCCGCGCGGCACTTCGATTTTGCCGCGCATCGTTACCTCGCCCGGCCCGACGGGAGCGGCGCCGTTCGGATCGGGATGGGACCGGTTACCTTCGTCGATCCCACGGCCACCGAGGACGGCTACTGGCAATTCACCTGGCGCGACGTCGCCCCCGGTGACCTCGCATGGCACGAGCCGCTGGTTCGGGTGGAGGCCGCCGCCCCCGGCGGCGGCTGGGCCGCGGCGCTGCGCGAGGGCCGCGCCATCAACGACCAGGGATACTACGTCGGCGTCTTCCACCTGGGCCGCGAGCGCCGCGGCGCGCACCGTTACGCGGCCCGCTGGTACACCCCCTACCTCGGTCCAGAGCGTCCCCATCGCATCGTCATAATGCCTAATTCAGGACAACCCGAACTTGCGTCCCAGGGCTTCGCCTGAGCGTCCCAAGACGATGAGCGTTCGGGGCCAAGCGGCAATTTCGGTCGGCGCGCCCGGCCGAAGTGCCGTGCAGAGGAACGGCACGTGGTCGGGAAATGGGACCGTGCTTGACGTTCGAGGCTTGGCGGGGCACGCTTTGCGAGTACGCCAATGGCTGCCGAGCTTCGGATCCGGGCTCCGCTGGAGGCGGCGAGCAACTGTTCGCCGGGACCGCGGGCCGTGCCGAACCGGCAGCTGCGGGCACCGGCCTTGCTTGCCATGCCCGCAGTCGCTAGACTGTAGCTTTGCGCTGCCCTCTGCCCACCTGCGGCCCGTCTGGCCAAATCCCAGCGGCCTGCTTCGTGTTGCCCGGCCTCCGGCCTACCCACGAAGCCCAGGAAGGCCGGGCTCGCGGTTCGGCTCGGTTCGTTGTCCTTGGAAGGACGCATCTTGGCAGTCTCCCGCTCCGGTAAGCCACGTTCCACAAACGGCAAGGCGTTCGGTATCCCGGGTTCCCCGCCCCGCACGTCCTTCGCCAAGATCCGAGAGCCTCTGGAGGTGCCGAATCTCCTCGCGCTGCAGACCGAGTCCTTCGACTGGCTGGTCGGCAACGACGCGTGGAAGGCCCGAATCGACGGCGACCAGAGCACCCGTTCGGGGCTCGAGGAGATCCTCGGCGAGCTCTCGCCGATCGAGGACTTCTCCGGCTCGATGAGCCTGTCCTTCTCCAACCCGCGCTTCGAGGACGTCAAGGCGTCCATCGAGGAATGCAAGGACAAGGACATGACCTACGCGGCCCCGCTGTTCGTGACTGCCGAATTCACCAACAACACCACCGGCGAGATCAAGTCGCAGACCGTTTTCATGGGCGACTTCCCGGTGATGACCCGCAAGGGCACGTTCGTCATCAACGGCACCGAGCGCGTCGTGGTCAGCCAGCTGGTCCGCTCGCCGGGCGTCTACTTCGACCGCACCCTCGACAAGACTTCCGACGTCGACGTCTACGGCGTCAAGGTCATCCCCGGCCGGGGCGCGTGGCTGGAGTTCGACGTCGACAAGCGCTCGACCGTCGGTGTGCGCATCGACCGCAAACGCCGCCAGCCGGTCACCGTGCTGCTCAAGGCGCTGGGCTGGTCCGCTGACCGGATCCGAGAGCACTTCTCCTGGTCCGAGACGCTGCTCGCCACCCTCGAGAAGGACCATATCGGCTCCACCGATGAAGCTCTGCTCGACATCTACCGCAAGCTGCGCCCGGGGGAGCCGCCGACCCGCGAGTCCGCGCAGGCGCTGCTCGAGAACCTGTTCTTCAACCCGAAGCGCTACGACCTGGCCAAGGTCGGGCGCTACAAGGCCAACAAGAAGCTGGGCGTCGATGCCCCCATCTCGACCGGAACACTCACCGAGGACGACATCGTCCGCACCATCGAGTACCTGATCCGGTTGCACGCCGGCGAAGAGGGCTACGACGTCGACGACATCGACCATTTTGGCAACCGGCGCTTGCGCACGGTCGGCGAGCTGATCCAGAACCAGATCCGGGTGGGCCTGTCCCGCATGGAGCGGGTCGTTCGCGAGCGGATGACCACCCAGGACGTCGAGGCGATCACGCCGCAGACCCTTATCAATATTCGGCCCGTCGTCGCCTCCATCAAGGAGTTCTTCGGCACCAGTCAGCTGTCGCAGTTCATGGACCAGACGAACCCGCTCGCGGGTCTGACCCATAAGCGCCGACTCTCGGCGCTGGGCCCGGGCGGCCTCTCCCGCGACCGCGCCGGAATGGACGTGCGCGACGTGCACCCGTCGCACTACGGCCGGATGTGCCCGATCGAGACCCCGGAAGGACCGAACATCGGCCTGATCGGCTCGCTGGCCTCCTACGGGCGGGTCAACGCGTTCGGCTTCATCGAGACGCCCTACCGCAAGGTGAGCAAGGGCCGGGTCACCGACCAGATCGACTACCTGTCCGCCGACGAGGAAGACCGCCATGTCATCGCGCAGGCGAACGCGATCATCGACGCCCGGGGCAACTTCACCGAGCCGCGGGTCCTGTGCCGCAAGAAGGGCGGCGAGGTCGACCTGATCTACCCGTCCGACGTCGACTACATGGACGTCTCGCCGCGTCAGATGGTGTCGGTCGCGTCGGCGATGATCCCATTCCTCGAGCACGACGACGCCAACCGAGCGCTCATGGGCGCCAACATGCAGCGGCAGGCTGTGCCGCTGCTGCGCAGCGAATCCCCGCTGGTGGGCACCGGCATGGAGCTGCGCGCCGCGGTCGACGCCGCCGACGTCGTCACCGCCGAGAAGCCCGGCGTGGTCACCGAGCTCTCGGCCGACTACATCACCGTGATGGCCGACGACGGTACCCACCAGACCTACCGCCTGGCGAAGTTCGCCCGCTCCAACCAGGGCACGAGCTTCAACCAGAAGCCCATCGTCGACGAGGGAGACCGCGTCGAGGCCGGCCAGGTGATCGCCGACGGCCCGTCCACCGACAACGCCGAGATGGCGCTGGGAAAGAACCTGCTCGTGGCCTTCATGCCGTGGGAGGGTCACAACTACGAGGACGCGATCATCCTCAACCAGCGCCTGGTGCAGGACGATGTGCTCACCTCGATCCACATCGAGGAGCATGAGGTCGACGCGCGCGATACCAAGCTCGGTGCCGAGGAGATCACCCGCGACATCCCCAACGTCTCCGAGGAGGTCCTCGCCGACCTCGACGAGCGCGGCATCGTGCGCATCGGCGCCGACGTCGTGCCGGGAGACGTGCTGGTCGGAAAGGTGACACCCAAGGGTGAGACCGAGCTGACTCCCGAGGAGCGCCTGCTGCGGGCGATCTTTGGCGAGAAGGCGCGCGAGGTTCGCGACACGTCATTGAAGGTGCCCCACGGTGAGGCCGGCAAGGTCATCGGCGTGCGGGTCTTCAGCCGCGAGGACGGCGACGAGCTGCCGCCGGGCGTCAACGAACTGGTCCGCGTCTACATCGCCCAGAAGCGCAAGATCCAGGACGGCGACAAGCTCGCCGGCCGGCACGGCAA
>JBHEMN010000174.1:0-6411 GCA_046262575.1 Jatrophihabitantaceae bacterium | reverse complement strand
CACGAGCCCGACCGGCGCGACGACCTGGAGGCGGCTGCGCTGTACGACCTGGTCGAGCGGCACGTCGCCCCCCGGTTCTACGACCGCAACGGAAATGGCGTGCCGTCCCGCTGGGTGCAGATGGTGCGCCACACGCTCAAGTCACTCGGCCCCAAGGTGCTCGCCTCGAGGATGGTCAGCGACTACGTGCGTACGTTGTACGCGCCGGCGGCCACGTCGGCTGCCGCAATGATCGCGGACAACTTCGCCGCCGCCCGGGCCTTGGCCCGATGGCGTACCGGCGTGCTCCACGCGTGGCCCGGTGTCGCGGTGCTGCACGTCGACTCGCAGGTGAGCGGTGACACCCAGCTCGGCGGCGTGCTCACCCTGCGGGCCGAAGTGGCTCTGAACGGCCTCTAGCCCGACGACGTGTGCGTCGAGGCGATATTCGGCGCGGTCGACGCCGAGGACCGGCTGAGCGAGGTTGAGGCGGTGGCGCTGAAGGCCGTCGAGCTCACCGAGGGGGCCAGCCGCTTCGAGGGCGACGTGCCGCTGGAGCGCACCGGACCGTTCGGGTACACCGTGCGCGTTCTACCCAAGAGTGATCTGCTTGCGGTACCGGCCGAGTTGGGCGTCGTAGCCACCGCCTAGGCGACCCGGGTCGGAGGTGATGATGAGCGACGCTGTGCGGGCCGGTGCCGTGGCTGCCGTGTGCAGCGGTGCACCGTCGACGGTGTGGGCGGTGCTGCGTGGCACGGATCCGCTGGCGCCGTCGCTGGCCGCGGGAGCGATGTTGCTGCCGAGGTCGTCTCGGCGCTCGTCGTTGCTGATGGCTGCAGCCGCGGTGCACACTGTGCTGTCCTTGGGCTGGGCTCAGGTGCTGGCCGCCGCGGCCGGGCCGCGGGAGTCGACGGTGACGAGTGGGCTGCTGCGGGGGGCGGCGGGAGGCCTGGGCATCGCTGCGCTCGACCTCGGCCTGGCTCATGCGGCGTCCTCGCCCCGCCTGGAGAAGGTCCGCGCGCTGCCGGTGCTGCCTCAGGTTGCCGACCACGTGGCCTTCGGCGCACTCGTCGCCGGGCTACTCGCGCATTACGGCGCTGTCCGGCGCCGCGGCTGAGCCGGTTGACTCAGCCCCGCTGCACCCGCAGCAACATCAACATGCGAGATTCCAGGGGAAGGTCCGCGCCGGCGGGCCACGTGCCGTGGCTGGGGTGTGGAGCACCACCGACCCGGGCGGTGTCGATGACCGTCTCGTAGCCGGTCGCCCAGGGCAGACCGGGCAACCGGAAGACACCGGCCTGGTCACCGGCGTGCAGTACCAACAAGTACGAATCGTCGACTATTACCTCACCGCGCCGGCTGCGATGACGCAGCCCGCGTCCGTCGAGATACATGCCGATGGAGCGCAGTGCGACGTCGAACCAGTCCTGCGAGGACAGTTCGCGCCCAGCGGGGTGGAACCACGCGAGATCCTTGCAGCCGTCGCCGCCGGGAACTGGGCGCCCCGCGAAGAAGGCAGGCTGCCGCAGCACCGGCGCAGCCCGTCGCAGGGCCAGCAGCCGGTGCACCAACGCGAGCATGTCCACAGACTCCGGCGAGGACGTCCAGTCCAGCCACGAGACCGGATTGTCCTGGCAGTACGCGTTGTTGTTGCCGCCCTGAGTGCGCCACCGCTCGTCACCGGCGCCAAGCATGGGCGCCCCCGTCGAAAGCAGCAGCGTGCTCAGCAGGTTGCGCGCCTGCCGCAGCCGCAAGGTGGCTACCTCAGGCGGTGCGGGATCACCCTCGAAGCCACAGTTGTAGGACCGGTTGTCGTCGGTGCCGTCGCGGTTGCCCTCGCCGTTGGGCTCGTTGTGCTTGTTCTCGTAGGAGACCAGGTCGCGCATCGTGAAGCCGTCGTGCGCGGTCACGAAGTTGATCGAGGCGATGGGCGACCGGCCGTCGTCGCCGTAGAGATCCGACGAGCCGCTGAGTCGGAACGCGAGGTCGCGGACGCCGTCGGCCCCGGCGGCCCAGAACGAGCGCACCGCGTCGCGGTACTTGCCGTTCCACTCGGTCCACAGCGGCGGAAACTCGCCCACCTGGTAACCGCCGGCGCCGACGTCCCACGGCTCGGCGATGAGCTTGACCTGTGAGATGACGGGATCCTGGTGGATGGTGTCGAAGAACGAGGACAACTTGTCTACGTCGTGCAGTGAACGCGCCAGCGCCGAGGCCAGGTCGAACCGGAAGCCGTCGACGTGCATCTCGGTGATCCAGTACCGCAGCGAATCGGTGATGAGCTGCAGCGGAAACGCCCGCCGCGGGTCGAAGGTGTTTCCGCAGCCGGTGTAGTCGGCATACCTGGACGGGTCGCCCTCGGCCAATCGGTAGTACGAGCCGTTGTCGATCCCACGGAAACAGAGCATGGGCCCGTCCGGCGCGCCCTCGCCGGTGTGGTTGTAGACCACATCCAGGATGACCTCGATTCCCGCGGTGTGCAGCGTGCGCACCATGGCCTTGAACTCACGCACCGCACCGCCGGCGTCGACGCCCGGCAAGGCTGAGTACCCCGCGTAAGGGGCGAAGAACCCGATCGAGTTGTAGCCCCAGTAATTCGGCCTGCCGCGCCGCTGCAGCAATGGCTCGGTGACGAAGTGGTGGATCGGCATGAGTTCGACAGCGGTGATGCCGAGCGAGCGCAGATAGTCCACAGCAGCGGGATGGGCGAGCCCGGCGTAGCTGCCGCACAGCTCGGCAGGGATATCGGGATGCAGTTTGGTGAATCCGCGCACGTGCAACTCGTAGATGACCGTGTCGTCCCAAGGCACGTTGGGCCGGCGGTCGTCGCCCCACGGAAAGGCGTCGTGAATGAGCACCGAGCGGGGCACGTAGGGTGCGGAGTCTTGCGCGTTGTCGGCGTACACCGCAGGGTGCTCGGTGAAGTCGCCCACCAGCGCTCGGGCGTACGGGTCGATCAGGAGCTTGGCCCGGTTGTGGAGCAGGCCTTGTGCCGGGTCGTGCGGGCCGTCGACACGGAATCCGTAGCGCTGGCCCGCTTCGACGCCGGGCAGGTAGCCATGCCAGACGTGATATGTCGTGTCCTCCAGCGGGATCTGGGTTTCATGGCCACTGTCGTCGAACAGGCAGACGCTTACGGCCGTCGCGCTGCTCGACCACAGCGCGAAGTTCGCTCCCTCCCCGTCCCAGCTCGCGCCGAGGGGAAAGGGCCGGCCCGGCCACGCCCGGTGCGGGCCGGTGGGGTGTGCGTCGTTGAGTTTGTCGGGCAGCATCGCTCGGACTGTAACCAACGCCAATTCGCCAGTCCCGAGTGCGCACCGTCTCCGCCGGGCGGGGGCCTGCGTGCGCTTTGATGGTGGGGTGGTCGAAGTCAACCCCGACGCGGTGGTGCAGTTCGTCGACGTGACCGTCCGGCGCGGGCCGAAGACGCTGCTCGAGCGGGTCAACTGGACGGTCGAGGAGGACGAACGCTGGGCCGTGCTCGGTCCGAACGGGGCCGGCAAGACGACCTTGCTGCAGATCGCAGCCGCGGTCGTGCACCCGACCGAAGGCACCGCCCATGTCCTGGGTCATCGGCTCGGGGGGGGGGACGTGTTCGAGTTGCGTCCGCGGATCGGGTTGGCCAGCGCGTCCGTCGCACAGCGGATCCCGGAGGGTGAGCGCGTCCTCGACGTGGTCGTCAGCGCGGGCTACTCGGTGCTGGGCCGCTGGCGCGAGGCCTACGGCCGCGCCGACATGCGACGCGCGGCCAGACTGCTCAACCGGATGGGGGTGGCCGACCTCGGCGAACGCAGTTTCGGCACCCTGAGCGAGGGCGAGCGCCAGCGGGTGCAGATCGCCCGAGCGCTGATGACCGACCCTGAACTGCTGCTGCTCGACGAACCCGCCGCGGGCATGGATCTGGGCGGCCGTGAGGATCTGCTGCGCCGCCTGACCCGCTTGGCCGCGGACCCCGATGCCCCCGCCACCGTGCTCGTGACGCACCACGTCGAGGAACTGCCGCCCGGGATCTCGCACGTCCTGCTGCTGCGCGAGGCGGCGGTGGTGGCGTCCGGGCTGGTGCGTGACGTGCTCACCGACGCTCAGCTGTCAGCGACGTTCGGCCTCTCGCTGCACGTCGAGCGGCGCAAGGGCCGGTGGTACGCGCGAGCCGTCTGAAACCCGTCGCCTAGGCTCCGGTGCGGTCGTAGTCGTAATCGAGACGATGGGAGTGTCGATGGCTGAACTGGTGCGGGTCGAGGTCGGCGACGGTTCGGCGGGCTCGCCGCTCGGCGTGGCCACGATCCGGCTCGAACGGCCGCCGCTGAACGCTCTCAACACCCAGGTGCAGGAGGATTTGCGCGCGGCCGCGGCGCAGGTCCGCGCCGACGATTCGGTACGGGCGGTCGTGCTCTATGGCGGCGAGAAGGTGTTCGCGGCCGGCGCCGACGTCAAGGAGTTCGCTGGCCAGGATCACGCCAAGATGATGCGCGACGCCGACCGGCTCTCGTCCTCGCTGGCTGCACTGGCCGCGTTGCCCAAGCCGGTGATCGCCGCCGTCACGGGCTACGCCTTGGGTGGCGGCTGCGAGCTCGCCCTCACCGCGGACTTCCGGGTGAGCGCCGACAACGCGCGGTGGGGGCAACCGGAAATCCTGCTCGGCATCATTCCTGGCGCCGGTGGCACCCAGCGGTTGCCCCGGCTGATCGGCCCGGCCAAGGCCAAGGACCTGATCTTCAGCGGCCGCTTCGTCGAGGCGGACGAGGCGCTCGCGATCGGGCTCGTGGACGTCGTCGTCCCGGCGCCCGAGGTCTACCCGACCGCGCTTGCGCTGGCTGCGAAGTTCGCGAAGGGTCCGGCCCTCGCGCTGGCCGCCGCCAAGGCCGCGATCGACACAGGCCTGGACGGCGATCTCGGCAACGGCCTGCGGCTGGAGTCGCATCTGTTCGCATCGCTGTTCGCTACCGAGGATCGCAGGATCGGCATGCGGTCGTTCCTCGAGGACGGTCCCGGAAGAGCGACGTTCACCGGAACCGAAACGCAGTGAGCGCGAGTGCAGAACAGGTTGCCGCGGCGTGGGAGGACCCGAAGCTGGCCAACGTCCTCTACCACGACTGGGAGGCCGGCAGCTACGACGAGAAGTGGTCGATCTCGTTCGACAAGCGGTGCATCGACTACGCGCGCGACCGGTTCGCACACGTGGCCGGCCGGGCGGGCTGGCCATACCGGACCTCGCTCGAGCTGGGCTGCGGCACCGGCTTCTTCACGCTGAACCTCATGCTGGCCGGCGTCCTCGCGGCGGCCGAGGTCACCGACCTGAGCCCCGGCATGGTCGAGGTCGCGCAGCGCAACGCCCGGTCGCTGGGCTTCGACGTGCCCGGCCGCGTCGCCGATGCCGAGCGGCTGCCCTACGACGACGCCAGTTTCGACCTCGTGATCGGGCACGCGGTGCTGCACCACATCCCCGACGTCGAGCTGGCCTTTCGCGAGGTACTGCGGGTGCTCCGACCCGGCGGCCGGTTCGTCTTCGCCGGCGAACCAACGCGCTACGGAGACGTCATCGCGCGGCGGTTGTCGCAGCTGACCTGGTGGGCAGCCACCCGCGCCACGCGCCTACCCGCCTTGGCGTCCTGGCGCCGCCCCCAGGCGGAGCTGGGCGAGTCCTCGCGCGCGGCGGCCCTGGAAGCCGTCGTCGACATCCACACCTTCGCGCCGGCCGAACTGGCCGCGGTGGCGCGCCGGGCCGGGGCGGTAGACGTGAACGTCGCTACGGCCGAGCTCACCGCCGCCTGGTTCGGTTGGCCGGTGCGCACGTTTGAATGCGCCGTCCCAAGAGACAAGCTGGGTGTGCGATGGGCGAATTTCGCCATGAGGTCGTGGCAGCGCCTGTCGGCACTCGACCGGGTACTCGAGCACGTCGTGCCGCAGGGCCTGTTCTACAACGCCGAGATCACCGGCCTGCGGGCCTGACCATGCCTGCAACGCGGGTCCGCGCCGGTGCGTAGCGCACGGTTCTGCACCTTCGCCTCGCTGCGCTGGGCGCTGCACAACCGCGCGTACACGCCCTGGTATCTGATTCGGTACTGGCGATTCTTGCGCTTCAAGCTGGCCAATCCGCACGTGATCACCCGAGGCTTCGTGTTCATGGACCGCGGCGCCGAGATCTACGCACGCCGCGGATATGGCCGGCTTGTCCTTGGCCGGTGGATCCACCTCGGCGTGCGCACTGCGCTGCGCTGTCACGAGGGCACGCTCAGCGTCGGCGACAAGGCAGTGTTGGCCCGCGACGTCTCGATCAACTGCTACCTCGACGTCGAGATCGGCAACTCCGTCCTGATTGCCGACCACGTGTACATCTCCGACTTCGACCACAAGTTCACCGACCTCGAGACCCCGATCAAGGATCAGGGCATCGCCAAGTCCCGCGTGCGCATCGACCGCAACGTCTGGTTG